>DATJEQ010000133.1:0-8477 GCA_035496495.1 Polyangiaceae bacterium | reverse complement strand
GAGCAGCAAATAGCCGTAGCAATCGCCCCAAGTGCGCACGAGGTTGCAGCGCGCTTCCAACTTCTCGAACGCGGCCAGATTCTGGTGCGTGCCGATCATCTTGCGCTCGGTATAAAGCAGGGTTGCGGCACTCAGCTCCGCGGTGTTGCGCACGCGCACGGGCTTGTCGTTGAGCGTCGTGGTCACCCCGTCGCCCAGGCACAACTGCCCTAACACCGGTTGGTGAATGGCACCGAGCACCGGCTTGCCTTGATAGAGCAGCGCAATCAAAGTGCCAAAAAGGGGGCAGCCGCTGATGAACGACTTGGTGCCGTCGATCGGGTCGAGCACCCACACGAATTCCGCTCCCTCGCGCTCGTTGCCGAACTCCTCACCGATGATGCCGTGCGCGGGGTATGCCTTTCGGATTTCGCCGCGCAGGAATTCTTCCGCGTTGCGGTCCGCAACGGTGACCGGCGATGCGTCGGATTTGGTGTCGACGCTCAGGGTCGGATCCGCGAAATAGGGCGCAATCACTTTGCCGCTTTCCAGGGCGAGTGTGCGCAAGAATGGCCGAAATTCGCCCGGATTCATCAGAGCCTGGGTTCACTGGGTAGCGGAGCTCGGCACATGCTGCAAGGCGTGCGCGGCGGGCAGCGCGTTTCGATTGATCTCCCGCACAAAGCGGGTAAGCCACGCCCCTCCCCATGCCCCCAATCCCGAGGTCACCGTGAGCGGCCGCGTTGTCCAAGAGCTTCGCTTGGTGGGGCTGGGCGGCGCAAACAAGATCATGGCCGGCGAAATGTCGCGCCTGGCGCTGCGCGCATTCGACGACTACCGACTGCCCGAACCCAGAAAACAGGGGCAGGGCTCAGTGAGTTACCCATTCGATCCCAAGCTCGCAGCGCTGGCCGTGCGCTACCACCGCACCAGTGCGCGAGTTCTCTGGGATCTTTACTGCAGCGACGCGGGACGCCTGGAACCGCTGTACGACGATTTGCTCGCATTGATCGCCAATGATGAGCGGGCCTGGGCTTGGAACGGCGCCAGCTTCAGCGTCAGCGCGTACAACGTCGATGAATTCGCCGCGGGGGAGCGGCAGATCGTCGGCGTGGTGAAGAATGCGATCATCGCCGGCCTTGCAAAACGCGGGATGCAAGCGAGTGTCAACCCCGAGCGCCCGGATCTGCACATTGGCGCGCGGCTATACGAAGGAAAGCTCTATGTGTCGCTCGATCTTGCGGGCAGGCCGATGCACCAGCGCGGTTACCGGCAAATGTCGGGCCCCGCGCCGCTGCGCGAAGATTTGGCCGCCCTGCTGGTGATGTGGAGCCGGTTCAACGCGAAGACGGAAGCGCTGGTCGATCCGATGGCGGGCACCGGCACCATCGCCATTGAAGCCGCGTGCCTGGCCAAAGCGAGGCCCGTGTGGCAGTCGGGCCGGGGCCCGGCGTGTGCCGTCATTCCGGCCATGAAAGAGTTTGTGGCCGATCGCGCCAAGCCGCTCTTCACCGACACCGAGCCCTTGATCGTGGCCAATGAGCAAGAAGCCGTCGCATTCAGAGCACTGTCAGCGAACCTGCTCACGGCGGGCTGCGAGTCGAGCGTGATCACTCATAATGGCGATTTCTCGGCGCTGAGCGCCGATCGCGTGCGCTCGCTCATCAGCGAACGCGGCGGCGATCCGGATTGCGGGGTGATTGTGAGTAACCCACCATACGGCGAGCGCCTGCAGCAGGAGGGCGCACAATTGAACAATCTCTACCGCCGACTGGGCGATTACTGTCACGAGTTCCGCGGCTGGCGCGCCGCGTTCCTGGTCGCCAATCCGGATTTCGAGCGCGCCTTCGGGGGCCGCCCGCGCAAGAAGAAACCGATGCGAAACGGGCCTTTGCAGGGCTTTCTCTACCTTTACGATCTGGGCTAGGAGGCGCCGCAGGGTTGCCGTATGAAGCCTCGGTATCTCGCCTAGGAGCTTGCACCCGCATGACCAGCAAACTGAAAGACAAAGTGGTGTTCGTGACCGGATCTTCCGCCGGAATTGGCGAAGCGCTCGTGCGCGAGGCTTCCGCCCAAGGCGCCCACGTGGTGATCAGCGCGCGCCGCGAAGACCGTATTCGCGCCATCGCAGACGAATTGGTGCAATTGGGCGGACAGGCGCTCGCAGTACGAGCCGATGTGACCGCCGAAGGCAGTGTGGAAGCCGCGGTGCAAGAAATCTCCGTGCGCTTTGGTCGGCTGGATGTGGTGATCGCCAATGCCGGGTTCGGCGTCGAAGGCCAGCTGAACGACCTGAGCCTAGAGGATTACCGCCGCCAATTTGAAACGAATGTGTTTGGCGTGATCCGCACGATCAAAGCGGCCATGCCGGAGCTGAAGGCCAGCAAGGGCTGCATCGGCGTGATGGGCAGCACCAACGGGTACTTGAATGTGCCCGGTTGGTCGGCTTACTGCATGAGCAAGCACGCGGTGCGCTCACTGTGCGCCTGCGTGAAGCATGAATTGGCGGAAGATGGTGTCAGCATCACCCACTTAGCGCCGGGGTTCGTCGAGAGCGATTTCAGGAAAACAGGCAACGACAGCCAGCTCAAGGACGACGCTCAGGATCCGGTGCCCAAGTGGCTGCAAGTTCCCGCACGCGACGCGGCACGAACGATGCTGCGTGCCGTCATCTGCCGCCAAGAAGAAGCCGTGATTTCAATGCACGCCAAGGCAGCGGTGGGGCTCGAGCGACACGTCCCCTGGTTCGTCTCAAAAGCCGTAGCGGCCAGTGGCAAAATCGTGCGCTCGCTGAGCAAAGACGCTGGCTGAGCCACAAAAGCTGCGGGAAACTCCCCGCCTCGCGGGGGCTTAACAGCGGGTCCGCGCGGCCGTATAGGCGGGACTATGGAAAACCAGAAATTCCGCTTGGTGACGCGCAGCGACTTTGACGGCTTGGTCTGTGCGGTGCTCTTGAAGCATCTCGATAAGCTGAGCGACATCCTGTTCGTGCACCCTAAGGACATGCAGGACGGGAAGATCGATGTCGGGCCGAACGATATCACCACCAACCTGCCCTACGTCGCCGCCGCGCACTTGGTGTTCGATCACCATTCTTCGGAGAACATCCGCAACACCGGTGAGCGCAAGAATCACGTCATTGACGCCAAGGCGCCTTCGGCAGCTCGCGTCGTTTACGACTATTACGGCGGATTGAAGGCCTTCCCTGCCTCGTGGAACGAAATGATGGCGGCGGTAGATAAGGCGGACTCTGCTCAGTTCTCGCGTGAGGAAATCCTGGGCCCCAAGGATTGGGTGTTGCTCAACTACTTGATGGATTCACGCACCGGCCTCGGGCGCTTTCGGGAATTTCGCATTTCCAACTACAACCTGATGATGGATTTGATCGCTTACTGCGGCAATCACACCATCGCCGAAATCATGCAGCTGCCCGACGTGAAAGAGCGTGCGGACATGTATTTCGAACACCAGCAAAAATTCGAGGACCAACTCAAGCGCTGCAGCAAGGTGTACCGCAACTTGGTGGTGTTGGATTTGCGCCAGGAGGAAACAATCTACGCGGGCAATCGCTTCATGATTTATGCGCTGTTTCCCGAGTGCAACATCTCGATCCACGTGCTGTGGGGTGTCAAACAACAGAACACGGTCTTCGCCACCGGCAAATCCATCCTCAATCGCAGTTCTAAGACGAACATCGGCGAACTGATGTTGCAATACGGCGGTGGCGGCCACGAAAATGCTGGCACGTGCCAAGTGGCCAACGACCGCGCCGAAGCGGTGCTCAAAGAGCTGATCGGCAAGATCAACGTCGATCGCTGAGATAATCGCTCGTATCTGCCAGCGCCATTGACTACTTGTTGCGCGCCCATGCGCAATCTCACTTTGTTCCTCGCTCTGGCGTTCACGCTTTGGGTCGGTGGGTGCTCCAATTCGTCCGCGAAAGGCGGACCTGCAGACGCTTCAACTGACGCAGTCCCGCATCACGGGGAACGCGACGCAACATCTGGAACCAGTCGTGACGGCGGTGGCAATCCAGATTCCGGCTGCGCCAACACTCTGCACGCCGAAATTCACCTGATTGATCAAGACGGGGTCCCGTGGGCAGGCGCAACGGTGACCCTACGAGAGGCGGGATCTACCCCTGCCCTCGTCACCACCAGCGACGAGGCGGGGCTCGCGATGTTCAGCGTGTCCCACGCGGGGGCCTATCAGGTGGAAGCTTACCAATACACGCCACCGGTGAGCCCCCAGTACCCCACAACGTTTGAAGAGCAGTCCGCTATTTCAGAGCTGCAAGTGGGTTGCACCGATCAACCCACACAACTCACGCTGACCGGTCGCTACCTCTGTGCAGTCATGAGCAATATTGGCTACTCAATCTCCCTCACCGTGGTTGATGCGGTCACCGGCGCACCCATTTGCGACGCCACGGTCACCGACTTCACCGGCAACCTTGAAATAATCCCCAGCGACGGTTTCCCCGAGGATGGCGGCCCCACCACAACCAATGCGCAGGGTGAAATTTGTTCATACAATCTGGTTGGAGGAGGCACACGCTATATATCGGTGGAGAAGGCAGGTTACGAAACGTATGCGACGCGCCCGTCCATTGGGGAGGTGGGAAATCACTGCAAAGTCCCAGTGCACACCAACATTCAGGTGCAGCTGACCCCGGAGACGGCTGACGCGGGTTAGTTCACTTTCCCCTTCACCGCCCAAAAAGGCCGTGTATTGTGCGCGCATGGCAGGCTTGAATATTCGTCCCAATGGCGCATTGGACATCGTCTCCTTAGGCGCGCTCGTTCACCGTATCGATCCGGGTGTGATCCCGTTCCGCAAGGCCATTGAGTGCCATATCCACGTCAGTGGCGGCGAATTCAACGTGGCCGCGAACCTTTCCGACGCGTTCGAAATGAATGCCGGCATCGTCAGCGCAATGGTCGACTACCCAATTGGCGATCTGATCGCGGAACGCGTGCGCGCCATGGGCGTCAAGCCATTCTACAAGCGCTTCAAGCACAACGGCGTGAACGGCCCGAATATGGCGGCCGTATACAGCGATCGCGGGCATGGTGTGCGTGCTCCGGTGGTCTTCTACAATCGCTGCAACGAAGCGGCGGCGTTGCTCAAGCCTGGCGACGTCGATTGGAACGCGATTTTCAGCGGCGGCGTGCGCTGGTTCCACAGCGGCGGCATCTTCTCTGCACTTTCGGCAACCACGGGCGAATTGATCATTGAAGGCATGAAGGCCGCTCATCAAGCCGGCGCTGTCACCAGCTTTGACCTCAATTTCCGCGAGAAGCTTTGGAACGTGTGGGGCGGCCAAGCAAAAGCCGTAGAGGTGATCGGCCGCATCGTCGAGCATGTGGATGTCTTGATCGGCAACGAGGAAGATCTGCAGAAGGGCATCGGCATCGCGGGCCAAGATGTCACGGCACAATCGAAACTCGACCCCAGCGCTTTCTTTGCGATGATCGACAAAGTTGTCGCCAAGCATCCGAATATCAAGGGCGTGGCAACCACGCTGCGTGAAGTGCACAGCACCAATCGCCACACCTGGGGAGCCGTGGCTTGGTTGGATGGGAAGACGTACCAATCCCCCACCTGTGAACTCGACGTGATCGATCGCGTGGGCGGCGGTGACGGCTTTGCAGCGGGCTTCATCTACGGCCTGCTCGCGGGCGAAAAGCCGCAAGAGGCCGTCAATCTGGGTTGGGCGCACGGCGCGTTGCTCACCACTTTCCCCGGCGACACCACGATGGCCACGGTCGACCAAGTGCGCGCGTTCGCCAAAGGCGGCTCGGCGCGTATTCAGCGCTAGGTGGCCTGCTGTATTCAGCGCTAGAAGCGACCGCTCAGCGTCAAACCGCCCAGGCCGGCGCGCAATCGATCCAGCGCGCCAACGTGGCCTATCGCTGGGCTCGGCGCGGAGCCACTGGGGGCTCCGGGTGCGAGAGAGACTTCCACTTCGTCGCTCTTGAGCAACAGCAAGCTGCCAACCACTACACCGGCCACGCCCACACCAACCCCCGCGATCTGTTGCGTGTACGTGCAGTGTCCGGGACTATTCGGATCGTTTGGATCTTCTTTGCAGGCAGGTGCAGTGAACACCAATGCAACGCCGGCAGCCGCGCCACCCACGAGCACCAAGGTGCCGAGCACGCGCTGCGCTCCATAAGAGGAGTATTGCGCCTTCAAGGTGCTGGGCCCGTAGATTGTGACGTCGTGATCCGCCACCACGGGAGAGCCACCGCTCGCCACCGCTATGCGATTGTGACCCAATGGTAACTTGGCTGTGCACGGAGCACGGCACAATCGCTCGTACACTTGCCCGTTGAGCAGCTCGGTGGCGTCCGAATTCGTGGCGCGCCCGTTGCCCACCCAGGCGTAAAATTCATCGCCTTTGGCACCCTGAAGGATGACGTCGACTTTCTCGCTGTCGTCGGCTCTCATGCTCTCGGTCATGCGATCTTGGGCAGTTGCTTGATCCCATTTAGAGGGCTTTGCCGGGGGCGCGCTGGGGGCAACACTGGCACTGTCGGTAGGAGCGGCTGGCGCAGGCGTTGCAGGCTCTGCAACGGGTGAGCTGGCAGCGGCATCAGGCGCAACGGGCGCCGGGGCGCTGGGTGACGGATACGCGGGCGCCGGAGTCGGAGTCTCTTGGGCACTCGCCGTGCTTACCCGAAGCAAGAGCCCGCCAACAAACGCCCATCCAGCAAGCACCCGGGGTGCTCGACGTGAAGAACGGAGGGGCACGATCATGAGAGCACCGTTATGCGTAGCCCGCCTAGAAAAATCCACTGCCATGCGCAGCGTCGCAAATCTCCACCAGCCGGACCTTCCCAAGGAAACTAGGGAAAACGGGTCGGCGGGTGAGACCGTTCGCCCTTCCGCCCGCCAAATATCGCGAAAGAATGCTAGCATGACGCCTACAATGTCCAGCCGCCTGAGGATCGGTTTCACAGTTCTCACTGCGGCGCTCTCGGCCGGGGTCGGGGCCTGCTCTTCGGGCACCAGTGACGCGAACAACGCCTCGGGCGGCGCGATGACTACGTCGGCGGGCGGCACATCGAGCGGCGGATCCACCTCAACCATTGGCTCAGGCGGAGTGGTCACAGCGGGCGGCACCAGCAACGGCGGCACCGTTTCGTCTCAGGGTGGCATAGGCCAGGGCGGCGCCGCGGGCGGCGTGGGGCCCAGTGGTGGCAACGCTACGGGCGGCATTGCAGCGGGAGGTATGGGCAACGGGGGCACAAGCGCTGGTGGTGCTGGACAAGGCGGCAATTCAACCGGGGGCACTGAAATGGGCGGTGCCGGCGGCGCGGGTGCAGGAGGGGCGATGGGCGCAGGCGGTGCCCCTCCTGGATTACCTGCTGGTTACACGCTGATCTTCGAAGAATCCTTCGCCACGCCCGCTGCGGTGGACAACTTCTTGTTCGCAAACCCCAGCGACTGGTCCTACGTCGCTACCGACGGTGGTTACGCGCAATGGACAGGCGACTCGTATGCGCCACCCCAGTACTCGCCGCACAGCATCATGATCATCAAGGGGATGAAGTTTTCGAGCTTCGTGCTCACGGTCGACATCATGCAAACGAGCATGACGGGCGCTCACCGCGACGCTTGCATTTTCTGGAACATGGTGAGCCCGAGCCAATTCTACTACGCGCACATTGGGCAAGCCCACGACGCAGCCGCTTCACAGAACATCCACATTGTGAACAACGCCGGCCGCTTAGCGATCACCACGACGTTCACCGACGGCTTTGACTGGGGTAACAACGAGTGGAAGACGATCCGCGTCGTGCGCGACGCAGTTGCCGGCACCATGGAAGTCTACGGCGGTACGGATGCAATGCCCATGCTCACTGCCACGGATACCACCTTCACTGACGGCTACCTGGGTATCGGTTCCTTTGACGATCAGGGTCGCGTGCGCAACCTGCGGGTGTGGTCGAACGGTAGCACCCAAGAGCCGGCGACGTTCTTCATGCCGCTGCAGTAGGCTGTTCCCCTCCGGGGTTGCCCGCTGGTCCCCACCGTGGTCGCCGCCGTTCCCCTCCGGGGTTGACCCGAGCGGCGCCGTTCCCGTCCGGGGTTGACCCGAGCGGCGCCGTTCCCCTCGCCGTTCCCGTCCGGGGTTGTGACCCGTTCCCCTCCGGGGTTGGCCCGAGTCCCCGGGGTTGATGAGGTTTTGCGTGAATTCTCACTGGGGTTGATGAGGTTTTTTGCAAGGCCGGCGGCAGGTTGTTGGGTTGATCGGCGACCCCTCAGCACACAATCAAGGGCCACGGTCGGGCAAACTTGCCTGCACTTGGAGTCATAATCACACCTTCGCCTTGCGCTGCGAGGCGTTGGTGAATGAACAGCTGACTTGATGTCGCTACTGCGCTGGCAACGGAACAAGCACCCCAGCAAATCGCCTGAGCCAATACGTCCCCTCAGGGAACATCACATTGCCTAGGCCCCAACTGAAGGCTTCTCTGGCCTTGGCATAG
>DATJEQ010000132.1:0-16590 GCA_035496495.1 Polyangiaceae bacterium | reverse complement strand
GCACGAAATTGATGCCCGGAATGGTGACTGTTTCTCCCGCCGCCGCTTCAACGAACACGTAGTCCGCAAAGCTCACGTCAGAGAGATTCTCCAGCGTGTAGTTCCCCGAATGCAGCACAATGCGATCGCCGGCGGCGGCTCCTTGCAGCGCCTGCTCGATCGTTTGCGGCGGGGTCAGGTCGATGCTGTTTCCCGTCGGCATTGGGTCTGCGGCCATCACGCACGCTTGCGCGCCAGCCTGGCCACCGGTTGCACTGCCTCCAGTTGTACTGCCGCCGGTTGTACTGCCGCCAGTTGCGCCGCCTCCCGAGCCGTTCCCACCCATGCCGATCTGTCCGCCGCTCCCTGCGTTTGTTGCCGAGCCGGCGGTGCCGCCAGCAGAATTCGCCGCACCCCCGGCGCTATTCACGCCTCCGGCCCCCGGAGCTCCGGCCATCGAGTTTGCCGCGGATGGGGTGCCTGCCGAGCCGCCGCCCGTCGCTACCGTCGATGGGGGGCCATTGCTCCGGTCGCGACTCGCGCCGGCGCATGCCCATACGAGCAGCGCGCTGCCGATTCCCAATCCCACTCGGAAGCCCAGCACACCTGTGATCGAATCACAGAATGACGCGATTCGAAAGGCGGTTATGCTTATGATATCGCCCAAGGAACACTGCGTGCCTGCGTTAGGCGGTTTGAGCAAATTCTGGCCTGCGGTCAGTCGGTATCTGGGGCGCGCCGCAAGCGCCGCCGGAATGCTCACGATTTTCGAGCAGTTGGCCTTCGCATTCAGCGCACATCTGGGAAGCGACCTGCAAAGTCGTTGTGCGTTGGTGCATGCGACCTTTGCCGCGTACTTCTTGTGCGCCTGTGTAGGTGTCGCTGTTGCTGCCGGCTTAACGCGGCTCGCCCGCCGGTTTACCTTTGATGCCCAGCTGGCCGCGATGATCGCGCTCGGTGCGCTGCTCGCTGCGGGGGTGTTGCACCGGTTCGATCTTTGGGCGGAGCATTTCAATTTTAATGAGTTCCCGCAGCGAGTGGCATGGGCCGTCGGGGCGGCGCGCGCGGGCTTGATTGCGCTTGTGTTCTTCGGATTCCAACTGTCTTGGCGTGCGCTGGCACCGCGACTGACCGCGCGCGTTCCTGCCGCAGCGCTGTGTGGCGCCTTCTGGGTGGCTGCTTGTCTGGGCTGTTATTTCCTGATCTACGAAACTTTGGTAGCGACGCATATTGGGCCTCTGATCATTCCCGTGGCGCTGAGCGCTGTGCTGGCCGCCTGCTGGGCTACGGCGCAGTTGCCTGTGATTGCAGGACGTGTCGGTGCTGTGCTGGGCAATGCCGCATTGCTTTTTGCTTTGGCCGCGCCGGTTACTTCGTTCCGCAATGCGTATGCACGCTTTGCATTCGTCGGTCATTGTCCGGTTGTTTCGTATTTGATGGTCCCCGTGGTGCTGGCCGTCGATGTGGATGCTGACGGCAGCGGCCCTGTGTGGCTGGGCGGCGAAGACTGCGACAATCTGGACTCGGGGCGAGGTCCGCTGCAGCGCGAAATTCCTGCCGACGGGATCGACCAGGATTGCCGCGGGGGCGACGCGCCGGAACCCGCGCCCGATCCCGCGTTGGTCGATCGGGCGACATTGCTGACCGAGCTAGGCCCCTGCACGATGCCCCAAGGAACGGCTGAGGCGCCGCTTTCGGTCGTACTGCTGACTGTCGATGCGCTGCGCGCCGATGTTGTTTCCCCGCGCCTCACGCCCAACATTTTCAAATTTTCTCAAAGCGCACTCAATTTCCGCCACGCGTACGCGCCGTCCACGAATACAAAACGCTCGTTCGCGGCCATGTTCGCGGGGCGAACCGTCAGTGATTTTTCCCTTGCCAATGTGTTCGGTCAGGAAGACTTGGACATTGGGCAGCCGTGGTCGGCGAAATTTGCTCAAGCGGGCTATTACACGACCGGCATCAATCTGCTCTACACGATTGCGCCGGTACGCAATTCCTTTCGTCGCTTCAACGTGCTGCCCAATAACGATTTCCAAGAGCACGATGCGAAATCCACCATCGCTTCAGCGACCATGACGCAAGCGGTGCTTGGGCAGTTCCAAAAGGGAATCAAAGCGCCGTTTTTGCTGTGGGCTCACTACCCGGATTTGCATGCACCGTACCGCAACACGACTTCCGCGCCGCAGCTTTCCCCCGAGCTGCAGGGTTACGAACGGGAAGCGGCGTACACGGATCTGCACTTGGGCCACCTGCTGCAAGCATTCGAAAATGCCGATTTGTACGCGCACGCGATGGTCGTCATTTCGGCCGATCACGGCGAAGAGCTTGGTCAGCGAGGGATCGAGGGGCATGGGCCGTTTGCCTTTGAATCCGTGGTGCACGTGCCGCTCTTGATGCGGGTTCCCGGTTGCGCGCCCAAAGAGTTCGAGCACCCAGTGAGCACTGTGGATCTGTTCGCGAATTTGGCCACCCTGGCCGGCATTTCGCCAAGAGCGCGTTCACTTGCCGCTAGCGGCGAGCGCGGTCGAGCCGTAGTCAGCGAGGTGTGGCCCGCGGATCCCACGAACTTCTTGCGCGTCGTGGTCGACGGCACACTGAAGATGATCGTCGAGGTGCGCAGCGGCGGCCGCGTGTTGTTCGATCTAGCGAGCGATCCGGGCGAGCGACACGACCTGTATGGCTCTCGCCCGGACTTGGCGGCGCGCTTAGAGCGTCGCTACCAGAGTTGGCTGGATCGCCCTGGGGCGCGTTAGCGCTTGGAGCGGCGAGCGGCCGCGACCAGCAGCAAGCTGAGAGCGGAAGCCCAAGCGCCGGTCATGGCCCCCGCGGGGCCCTTCGCCATGCTGCACTTAGCAGTCGCTTTGCCTTCGGCCATGGCCATGCACGTGTTGCCTGAGCAGCTGCTGGAAGCACTGCCGCTGGCGGTAACGTGCCGCTTCAAATATGCATTCAGCGCGTCGATGCACTCCTGAGCGTGCCCTCCGCGATCGACGTACTGTCCATCGCAGAATAGGGCACCCTCGGGCTTGGTACACTCCGTCTTGCAACTGCCTTTGAGACGCGTTTCACACGAGGCGTAGCCCTGGCTCTGACACGTCGTTTGACAATCCATGTTGGCGATCGCTTTGCATTCGCCATCGCAGCTGGCGGCGCACTGACCACTACAGCTGGCGGAAGCACTGCCGCTGCAACTGCCGCTGCATTCTCCGGCGCAGGTGGATTTGCAGGAAGCCTGGCATTCGCTGTCGGTCGAGTCACAACGTGTCATGCAATCGGCTTCACAACCGCCCTTGCAACTGCCTTCACAGTCGAAGCTGCCTGCGTCGGCGCTGCACTCGCCCGAGCAATCCACACTGCAATTGCAATTGGGGGGCGTGATGTTGCAGTCTGTTTGACAGCTGCTGTAAAGCTCCGCGGAACAAGCCAGCGAGAAGTCAGCCAGGTTGCATTGGGTGGAGCAACCGCCTTCGGTTTGCACCACGCAAGTGGCTTGCGCCTGCACGTCGATGTCACCGCAGGCTGCGATGCTCGCGCGAGCATGACCGCTCCACAACAAAGCCGCACCTAAAACTCCGGCGCTCAGAAATCCCCCGACCCAATTGTGCTGCTTCATAAAAAAGGCCTCCGTAAGACGATGAAGGGGATCGTACGGGACGAGGCCCCATTGTGCCAACTACTGCAGCAAAGCCGCTTTCCTTCCTTGCGCTTAGGCCCCCCGGGGCGACGCACGGCGACACGAGGGGGGCCGGCCCCGAGCCCTGAGCGAAGTCGAAGGGACGAGGGGCCGCCGTACAGCGCCGGCGACCCGTCGGGGGGCATCACATTGCTCAACGGATCAAGGAGGTGGCGCGAAGCGCGTTGCTGGGAAGGGCTCAGGCTCGCTGTAGGCGTAGGGTTGCGGATAAGCAGGCGGATTGACGTCAATGCCGCGCGCGAGCAAGCCGTTCTCATCGTCGTAGTACAGGCGCATCACGGTGCGCGGATGGATCTGATCTTGGCGCGAGAAGTTCACTTCTTGCACCGGACTGTATGAGCGTTCGCCGTATTCGGTGCCTAAGTTGCCAGTGCCTTCAGCGCGTCGCGATTCTTCCTCACGAGCGCCGCTGGGTGCGCTGGCGGCTGCGCTGTCCGCTGCCGCGCCGGCACCGTAACCCTGACTGGCTTTGGCGCGCGGCGCGGCAGCTTCCGCATGCGCGCTGGGGCCTCGTGTACTGGGTGCGCTGGCAGTGAGGTCGTCGCGGTACTCATAGCGCTGCACGCCTCCCCAGCGGGGCGGCGGAGCGGCCGAGGTGGATCGGGGCCTGGGCGACGGCCGAGCGGGCACGGGAGCGGGCTCGGGGATCACCTGCGGCGGAACGCGGGGAATGCCGACGGTGGGGTAGCTGCGTTCGGGGAAGAACGCGACGCCAACAACGCCCAAATACTGTGGCGTGCCGCGCAGCGCGGAGTAACTCTCCGCGGGGTTGGTGAAGCGGAATTGACGCACATCGTCGAAGCTTTCGCGGAAGCCGCTGACAGTGACGGAGTCGTAAGGCGCGATCACGTAGCCGCGCTGAGTCGTGTAATCGGCGACATTGCCGCTCACCGCGTCGCGACCATCCACGCTGATCACCGCTTCCACGCGCTGGCCGGTCTTGTTCTCGATGTGCACTTGATACGCGGTGCCGTAATCGCCCAAGACATAGACGCGACCCTGATGCCGAAAGGGGCGCAGGCGCTTCCCCGACTGATCTTCGATGCGCACGCTGTACGCGGGCGGCGGAGGGCTGGGCCTTCTGGGGCGCGGAGGGGCCAACTGGGCATTCGCCCCCGTGCTGGTGGCTCCCAACGCCACCACGCCCGCCAAAAAGGTTTTTAAGATCCGCGGTAGTGCAATTCGCATGGTCAGCTCCTTGAAGTGGCAATGCCCTCAAAGACGGACGACCCACGCAAAAGATCTGGCTCAAGCCGATCACGCACAGCCGCTGCGGACGTTCACCCGGGCTGGAACGGGGCGCTTATTGATCGCAGGCCCACTTGTCGCCCAAAGTGCACGCTTGCTGAAAGAGACGATGGGCTGTAGCCGCGTCGGGCTCCATGCCTTTGCCTTTCTTATTCATCAGCGCCAGCTGGGTGCAGCTCATGGCGTGGCTTTGGTCGCACGCCTTCTTGTAGAACTCGGCAGCGAGCACCAAGTCGGTCTTCACCCCTAGCCCCTCAGCGTATTTTTGACCCAAGCTGGCGCAGCCCTCCGGCAACCCGCCGTCGCAAGCCTTGCGGTAGAGTTCAATGGCGAGCTTGTGGTCTTCCACCACGGAGAGGCCAATCTCATGCATGACAGCCAAGTAGCTGCAGGCTTTGAGTGCGCCGTTGTTGCAGGCGCGATCATAGAGCTGCGCGGCCTTTTCGTAGTTCTGCTCAATGCCTTTGCCCGTTTCGTACAGCACCGCCAACTCTTGGCAGCCCAATGCAGAGCCGGAGTCGCATTGGCCAGAACAGTCACTGAATGAGGAACACACCGACGCATTGGGCTGCGCTTCGGCCACCTGGGTGGCATGGGGGTGTGAACCGCCGCACGCGCACAGGAGAATCGCCAGCAGCGAACCGCAGCCGCGCACGGACCGGCCTAGCAGGGAATGACGGCGGTGCATGGCTCGGCTCTTCCAGCGCAGAGCAGCCGTAATTCGACGGCCGGCCAGCGGCAAGCTGGCGATGAATCTTTCGGAAGCCTGTAACGTCTTGCATAGGTTATAGTGGGTTTGGAAATGGGATTTGCGCGATTCGCGACGGGTTGCCTGTTCAGTTGGATGCTGATTGGCTTGCTGGCACCCAGCACGGCACACGCACAACAGAGCGTGAGAGACGCCGTTTCACAACACCTGGATGAGGGGCTTGAGAAGCGCACTAAGCCGGCACCAGCGCCGAGAGCACCGCAGAAACCGCCACCGCCCGCGCGCAAGCAAGAGCCGGCACGCCAGCCTCGCCAGCAAGCCATCAAGCCAGGTGAAGGCTTCCACTGGAGTTCAGACGACAAACCCGAAAAACCCGAACCTGTGGATCCAGATCCACTGCCCCATCGGTTATTTGGCGATAATCTGAAGCTGGATCCGAAAGCGGGAGCAGGCTATCGCGGGTGGCTGGCGCAGGATTATCCGCGGGTGGAAGTGCCGCACACGGGCTATTTCACCTGGAGCCTGGAGGTGAAAGGGCGGTTTTTTAAGTATATTGCGTTGCATCGCGGTTACTACGAATCCAATGGGCTTGCCGCACCCCGCAACCAAACCGCGCAAACTGCCGCTCAGGTCGGGCAATACGCTCCCAAGGCTGCGTGGCTATTGGGCGCAATTGGCTTGGAAATTTCGCCCGCTTGGCAGCCGATTATTTCCTACGAAACGCGTGCGTTCGAGAGCACCGCTATTCCCAAAGCCCCCGTGCGCATCGTGCCATACGACGCGCCGGAGGATACGAATTGGCAGGCGCTGCCGGCAACCACCGCACCCCTGCGCATGGTGAGCGGCTTCGAAACGTTCATCGCTGGCGTTCGCTACGACGCTTCCAGGAGCAGCTCGGCGGTGATCGGCAGCAAGGGCAGTGTCAAGAAGAGCGTGATCCCGCCGTTCTATTTGGGAGTGGGTCTGATCCAATATGCCAAGCCGTACCAAGTGAGCGTGGGCAGCGGCGTGCTCAGTGAGCTGTTGTTCAATGCGCGATTTCGCGGCGCAGGGTTGGCTTTTGGCTTCGACACTCCCGAGTTACCCGATCGCGTTTCGGTCAACTTCGCGGGGCAAGCGGGAATCGGCGAGGTGCGCTTGTTGCGCACGCTAACGGTGAACGAGGGGCTGCCAGCGGATTGGTTGATCGGCTACGCGCAGGGCAATCTAACGGTGGGCTACCTTTACCCGCTGCTGCGCACCAAGCCGACGGTGTTCATCTCCGGCGCGCTCAACGGCGGTGGGATTACTTTCTTTTATTTCAAGACCAAGCGGGAGCCAGGCGAACAAACGACCAGCCCAGCTGCAAATTGGGATTTCCTGTGGGGCGCGCGCGCCTCAGTGATCATCCCGCTGTAACCCGAGGGCCGCCTAACTGGGCCAGCGCAGGGATAGCTAGCTCAGCGCGGCCAGCGCGTCGCCGATGACGGTGAATTTCTCGCGCACTTTGCCGATTGCTTCGCCGTGGCTGCGTTCCGCGGTGTCCAGTTTCTGCCAATCGGCAAAGGAGACCACGCGCACATTGCGTGAAGCGAGGACGCTGTCGATGGAGTCATTTGCGACGGGCACAGGGTTTTTGGCGCGCAAGTCTTCTAACACCGCGTTCACCGTGTCATTGGCATCCAACTTGTTCGTGCCAATGACGCCGGAAGGCCCGCGCTTAATCCAGCCCGCGGCATAGAGCGGTGCGCCCGCATTGGCTTCAGCGCCCACTACGCGGCCTTCCTTATTCGGAATGATGCCCTTTGCATCGTCGAAAGGCAGCCCAGCGGTGGGCTCGGCGCGGTAACCAACAGCGGGGAACACGAACTGCGCGTCCAGCAATTCGAACTCACCGGTGCCGGCAGCAGTGGCTTTGCCGCCAACGCTGCTCACGGCGTTCCTTTCCAATTTGACCTGAGAGATGGCGCCGTTGCTGCCTTTGATCTCCACCGGTGAGCGGTAGAAAAGGAATTCCACGGTACGTTCTTTGTCTTCCTTGGGTTTCGCCGCGAGCTCGGCCAAGAAATCCAGCTTGCGCTTGACCGCGGAATCCAATCCCTCGCTCGCGAGTGCTTGGCGGATCACCTCTGCATCCACCCGCACGCTGACGTTGTCGAGTTCAACGATGTCGTGCAGCTCTTTCAGAGCGAACGGCGTGTGCTCGGGGCCGCGACGGATCACGAGCGAGATCTTGCGTACGCCGCTTTTCTCGAACACGCTGGCGGCGTACGGTGCGATATCCGTTGTGGCCAAATCCGCCGGCTTGCGACACAGCATGCGCGTGATGTCGAGCGACACGTCGCCTGCACCCACCACGATGGCGTGTTGACCCGCAAGCGCGACCGAAAAATCCCGAAAATCCGGGTGCCCGTTGTACCAAGCGACGAACTTGGTGGCGGGGTAGCAGCCGCGCAGCTCTTCCCCTGGAATACCCAACTTGCGATCCGTTCCGCAGCCCATGCACAGGATCACGATGTCGTAGTGAGCCTGCAACTCCTGCACGCTGACGTCGTGGCCCAGGCGCACATTGCCCAAGAAGCGGAAATTGGGGTTCGTCGCGATCTTGTCGAAGGCGCGCGTGACGCTTTTGATCTTCTGATGATCCGGCGCGACGCCGTAGCGCACCAAGCCGTAGGGCATCGGCAGCCGCTCGATCAAGTCGACGGCAAAGCTGGGCTCGCTGGCTTTGAGCAGCGATTCAGTGGCGTAAAATCCGGCGGGCCCCGCGCCCACGACCGCAGCGCGATACGTCGTTGCTGAGCCCATGGGCCTCGGTCATGCCACAGCCGCGCAGCAGGCCGCAAGGAGTTATCCATCCAGCTGGTGACGCGGGCGGATCGCCGCTACAACGTCGCGCGTGCAATCTTCCATCAAGCAAGAATCTGAGCAGGAATCACCGAGGGTGAAGCTGTCGGTAGCGCTTATTTCGTTGCTGGTTTTTGCGGTGATCGCGTTGCTCTTGCGCAAGGCGCCCGAGGCCCATCCTGCAGTGCAGCCGGGCTTACTGGCGCAGCTCAATGCAGCGCTCAACGCTGCCTCGGCGTTGTGCATGACGGTGGGTTTCCTGCACATCAAGAAGGGCGACGAGCAGGGGCACAAGCGCTGGATGATCGCGGCGTTCTCATTCTCCTGCTTGTTCTTGGTAGGATATGTGCTGCACCACCTGCAGGTGGGCTCGGTGCCTTTCTCAGGGCATGGCTGGCTGCGCACTTTGTATTTTGCGCTGTTGATCCCGCATGTGGTGCTGGCGGCAGTGGCCTTGCCGCTCGTCTTGTTGACGTTGCTGCGCGGCTTGGCAGGAAAGAGGCGCCTGCATCACCGGGTTGCAAGCTACACCTTGCCGATTTGGTTCTACGTTTCCGTGAGCGGCGTGATCGTCTACTTTATGCTGTATCATTTGTGATTTGTTGAGGCGTCGGCGAAGTCTGGGCGAATTATGCGTGCGGTGTTGCAACGGGTCAGCGAAGCCCGAGTTGAAGTGGGCGGCGAGGTGGTGGGGGCCATCAAGGGCGGACTGTGCGCGTTGATCGCGGTGGCCACGACCGACCAACTGAGCGACGCACAATGGTTGGCGGAAAAAGTGGTGAACGCGCGGGTTTTTGAAGACGACGCCGGGAAAATGAACCTCAGCGTGAAAGAGGTGAACGGCGCGCTCTTGGCGATCTCGCAGTTCACCTTGATGGGGGATCTGCGGCGCGGCAATCGACCGAGTTTCGGCGCGGCCATGGTGCCGGATGAGGCTCGGGTGCTGTTTGAGGCGTTCTGTGCGCACGCGGCCCAGCAGGGGGTGCGCGTAGAAACAGGGCGATTTCGGGCCGAGATGCAGGTTCACCTGGTCAATCAAGGGCCCGTGACAGTGCTGATCGACTCCAAACGGGAATTCTAGGCCGTTTGCTGCCTGCTTTCTTGGGCCTATTTCTTGGCCCGGGCCGACAATTTGCGGCTTACGGAGGGTAGGGCGACCCTGTCGCTCTTATGAAGCCTTTCGAGGAAAAGCGATGCCGACCGTCCAACACGCTCAAAAGCAGCTGTTTATGAAAATTGTCTACTACGGCACGGGCATGTGCGGGAAGACAACCAATCTGCAATACCTGCACGCCGTCACCAAGCCCGACTACCGCGGCAAGTTGCTGAGCGTCGATACGGCGGAAGATCGCACGCTGTTCTTCGATTTGATGCCTATGGAATTGGGCGCATTCAAAGGGTACTCGGTGCGGCTTCACTTGTGCACGGTCCCCGGTCAAGCCGCGTTCGACAACACGCGTCGCATGATCCTGCGCGGCGTGGACGGCGTTGTGTTCGTGGCAGATAGCCAGCGCGCTGTGCAGCTGCAAAATCACCGCAGCATGGCCAGCCTGCGCAGCAATCTGTGTCGCCAAGGTGTCGACCCCGAAGCTATTCCCTTGGTCGTGCAGTACAACAAGCGCGACCTGCCTAACGGTGTCGCAGTGGAAGAGATGCGGCAGAATCTGCGCATCGCTCGCGATACCGTGCAAGTCGAGGCCTGCGCGAATCTCGGAGTCGGCGTTAGCTCGACCCTCAAAACCATCATCAAAGGCGTGCTCGAAGCAGTCGGCGATCCCAGCCAATTACCCGAGGGCCGCAGCGCCTCCATCATTCCCGGCGTCCGCGCTTCCTTGATGCCCCAAGCCGCCCCGGCCGTGGCCCAAATGCGCAGCGACCCAGGCTCCGGCGCTGTCGTCATCCCCAAAGCCCCCGCGCTCCCGACATTCGAACAAACCGCGCCGTTGGCTAAGGTATCGTAAAACCGCGTTAGACGTTGCAGCGGCCTGCGCATTCAAAATTGCGGTGCCTGCGGTCCGTTTTGTGGGGCCGTGTCTTGCGCCGGCCTCGCCTTGAGTTATGACCCGCGTTTCGGCATGAGAATTCGCGGCGCTGTGTTGCTTTTGGGGGCGGTTGCGTTGCTGCTTTTCGCCCTGCCGGCGGTGTCAAAAGAGAAGCGCAAGGGGGCGCGAGAGATCCCAGATCGGTTCAAGCGGGCGCCTTACAACTCGATGTCGCTTTCGGTGGGGTACCCGAACGATGGATTTCAGGTACGGGCGAAGCGGCTGCGCAGCTCAGAGAATTTGAAGGTGCGCAGTGATTGCCGGAAGAACAGCTATGGGCATCCCGCGTTGGTGTTGATGTTGCAGCGCACCGCGAAAGACATTGCCGCTGCGCAGCCTGGCAGTGTGATGCTGGTGGGGGATTTGTCGAGGGAGCGCGGAGGCTCCTTGTCGGGGCATCGTTCCCACCAGACGGGGCGCGATGCGGACGTGGGGTTCTTTGTGACGGACAAGGAAGGGCATCCGCTGCAATCGGATCGTTTCTACGGATTCACAGGCGATGGGCAATCCAAAGACGGGAGCCCGGTGCTGTTCGACGATTGGCGTAATTGGCTGCTGGTAAAATCGTGGCTGTTGGATACGCGGGCCGGCATCAGTCACATCTTCATTCAGCGCGATCTGCGGGCGCGTCTGCTGAATTTCGCGGCGCACCACCCCAAGGCAAAACCCTACGTGGCAGCCGCCGCAGCCCTGTTGAAACAGCCGGAACACGGGGAAGATCATTCGGATCATTTTCACGTGCGCATCACGTGCCCCGCGCTGCAAGCGGGCCTGTGCTACAGCGAGTCACACTGAGCGACGCCATTTCTCACAATTTGCCGCAAAAACCGCTGGCAGCGGCGGCGCGCCCCACTATGCTGCGGCTGTGCCCAAGATTGAATTCATGGAGTGCAGCGCGGGCCGCGCAAAAACCGTCGAAGTCAATGAGGCCGTCGCGCTCGTGGATGTGTGCGACGATCACTACGCGCCGGTGCCCTTTTCTTGCCGCTCAGCCAGCTGCGCCACCTGCGAAATTGAAGTGCTCGAAGGCATGGAGTTTCTGGAGCCCCCCGCCGCCGCGGAGCAGGATCTGCTAGAAATCCTGGCTGCCCCCAGCAATCACCGACTGGCGTGTCAAGCTCAAGTCAAGCCGGGCGGGGGCATAATTCGGCTGCGAGCAATCAACTGATGGTTGCTCCGGAGCGCAGTGTTTCCGAAAGCAAGGCGGCTCAGTTGGAGCAATCGCTGGCTGGTGCCCTGGAGCGCATACGGCGTTGCGCGACCGCTAGGGGGCGTGAACAACAAGGTCAGTATTTGATCGAAGGCGAGCGCTTGATCGCACGGGCGCTCAGGGCGCAAACGCAACTTGCGTTGGTGTTATTCGGACAGGAATTTCTCAGAGGGCAAGAAGCACAGCGGTTGGTTTCAATGTTGAGCGCAGCTGGCGTCGAGTATTTGGCCGTGCCGGACAAGGTGCTCGTGGACCTGGCCGATGGGCGCAGCTCAGGCCTGTGTGTGGGCCTCTCAGCACTTGCCCCAGAGCAATCGTTGCGCGAGTGCCTGGGCCAGATGTCGACAGAAGAACGCCGTCTCCTGCTCATAGCCGTCGATGTGGATGAGCCAGGCAATGTAGGTGCTTTAACGCGCACCGCACTGGCCAGCGGCGTTGACGCGTTGGTTTGTGTTGGCTCAACCGACTTGTTTCATCCCAAAGCGGTGCGCTCTTCAATGGGGAGCGTGTTCAAAGTGAGGCATTGCAGAGCGAGCGACGCTCAAGAGTGTGTAGGGCTGCTCAGGCAAGCGGGGTTCATGCAAGTTGCCGCCGTCGCACAAGGCGGCGCGTCGCTATTTGTGGCGCAGCTCAGTTCGCCGCGTGCGGCGCTGTACGTTGGCAACGAAGCGCGGGGGTTGCCACAGGCGATTTCCAGCCAGGTGGACGGCCAGGTGACGATTCCGATGCCCGCTGGGGTCGATTCTTTTTCGATCAATGCCGCAACCGCAGTGGTGCTCTATGAGCTGCAACGTCAGCGCGGGGCATTTTCATGAAGTGTTCGCTGTTCTTCGAAATGCAGTCGGCCACGCCGCGGGGGGGCGGGGAAGCCCAGGTGTTTCACCAAGCTGTGGAGCAGGCTGTGCTAGCCGATCAGTTGGGTTATCACGGCATTTGGGCGGTTGAGCACCACGGCCTATACCAATATTCACACAGCTCCGCGCCCGAAGTATTCTTGAGCTTTGTTGCGGCGCGCACCAAGCGCATTCGCTTGGGGCACGGTGTTGCTCTGTTGCCGTTCGCATACAATCACCCAATTCGTGTCGCTGAACGCATCGCGACGTTGGACATTCTGAGTGAAGGGCGGGTGAATTTCGGCACCGGCAAAGGAGCTTCTCTCCTTGAGCAGCGCGCATTCGGTTTGAATCCCAGTGACCTGACGCCCCAGTGGGAAGAGGCGTTGCGCATGATCATGCAGATGTGGAGCGCGGAATCATTTGAGTATCAAAGCGAGACGTTCTCCATTCCGAAGATGCAGATCTTGCCGCGCCCCGTGCAGCAGCCGCACCCGCCGTTATTTGTCGCTTGCACCAGTGCGGGTTCGCTCAAGCGAGCAGGGGAGTTAGGCCTAGGGGCTTTGAATTTCTCCTTTGGCACGCAGGCAGAACTCGCAGCAAGGATAGCCGAGTATCGCGCTGCCATCGCGAAGGCCGCCCCCATTGGCCAGCAAGTCAACTCGCATTTTGCCTGCGCTCCCGCAGCCCTCATTCTGCCGAACGACAAAGAAGCCTGTCGCTACGGCTTTCGTGGCGCACAGTATTTCGCTGATTCGCTGGATCACTACACCAAGAATTGGCAACCCGGGGCCGCGCTCAATCCGCGCACCGATTTTCTACCTGACGACAAGTTACAGGGAGCAATGGCCTTTCGCCGTCGTGACGACAACGCGTTCAATGTTCTTTGCGGGGACCCCATCTACGCCCGCGAGTACATCAGTCGCTTTGCGGCACTCGGGGTTGATGAGCTGATTCTAGTGATGCAAATGGGAACGGTACCGCCCGAGCTGGTGCTGCAATCCGTGCTCACATTTGGCGAGCAAGTGTTGCCCCACATTGCGTAAAATTGCCCGGTCGTGGGGGTTCAGAACTTGACATCGCATGCCGCCTTGGCAATCTGGCCACATGAAACACTCCGTTCCGCACGATCTGGGTAAAGAAAAAGCGCTGAAAGTCACGCAAGCCGCCTGGCAGAGCTACAGCACCCGCTTCAGCCAATACCACCCCACGTGCAGCTGGCCCTCCCCTTATAAGGCCCAAATCGGTTTCACCGCCAAAGGCATGAGCCTAAAAGGCGACATTGAAGTGACGGAGAAGACCATAGATTTGGAACTGGATGTCCCATTCTTGTTGCGTCCATTCAAGAGTATGGCGTTGGGCGTGATTGAAGAAGAAATCAAGACGTGGATCGGGAAGGCCAAGGCTGGCCAAATCTGAGGCCAATCGCCCCACGGACCGCATGGAAACAGTTTGCCCTCACTGCGGTGAGATCATCGACATCACCGTCGATCAGGGTGGCGGCGAATCGCAAGAATACGTCGAGGACTGCTCTGTTTGCTGCAAGCCCATCCTGCTGCGCGCCGAATACTCTGAAGCCGACGGTGAGTATCGCGTCACCGCCAGCCCGGAGATTTGACCCTTCGGGTCAGTTTACGAAGGGCGTGCTGTTCGCGACATTGACGGTGACGCGAGTACGATCGCCCGTGATACTCGGGAAGAGCAAATCAAGAACATGGCCCTCGGTGTGATTGAAGAAGAAATCAAGATGTGGATCGGGAAGGCCAAGGCGGGGGAGATGTGAAGTCAGTCCGTTCGGTACTCATCTTTTCGGTCACGCACCTATTCGTAGCGTGTCTCGGAGCGGTGCTTGCGCTCGGGCTGTCGGATCGGCAATTCGTTCTGGAGTTGTGGTCCAATCCCGACACCCGGATGGGTTTTGCTCTCGACGGAGCAGCTGACTACCCTAACCGGTCGTTGTGGGTCATAGAGCAGAGGTCGGACATTCCTGCGAGAACGCGTCGCATTCTGGCGCTCTACGTGAATGCGCACGCCGCCAAGCGCACCAGGGAGCCTTTTACAACTCGGGCGATCGAACTGTGTCAGGAACTCAAATGGTCAGTTTGTGATCCAACGATGGTCAAAGATATCGCGGAGATGCCGTGAACTCGCGACGCATGAGCCGCAAGCAGCTCCTGATCGCTTCGCACTGCGCCGCCTTCGCATTGGCATTTCTTGCCCTGTTCGCTTACGAGCGGCGGATGCAAGCCCAAGTACGCATCGACGACATGTTCTCGGGTCGCGTCCCCTCGATTGTTCGTTCTGTCACCTATGCGTGGGGTACCCGAGACGACGCCAAAGCCGCGATTCGCGAGTACCTGGATCACCCTCGCGAACTCTTCTTCAAGGAAGAAGGCGTTGCCCGGCAGCGGGAGATCTTCCTCTTAGAATCCCACCTTGCTGTGCTTGGTGATGATCCTCACGCCGAGATCGCGAACCTGTGCAAGAAAATCGACAACAGCTGCAAGGCTGAAACCATCGACTGTTTGATCGGCCGCCTCCGCAAAGAGCGGAAAGTTCCAAACTAGTTTTCTCGAAACCTGACTCGGTCGTCCAGCTCGTGAGCGCGTAGCGCTCGCGGTGCTCAGGGTTGATACGGGACGCTGTTCGCGACGTTGACTGTGACGCGGGTTCGGTCTCCCGTAATGGCGGGAAAGAGCAAATCAAACGTCGTGGTTCCATCGGGAACTGTGTGGACCACAGACAAGTGCGTGCTCGATCCGGGATCGATCAGATCGTTGTCCGACCGAACTGGAGAGTATGAATTCCCGTCAATTGCGATTTTGAGGCCATCTAAGTCGAGAAACTTATCGATGTCCGCGTGGTTCGTAACTATCAGATCCAGATGCAGCACGCTTTGATTGAGTGCAGCTCGTAATCCTCCAATCACATCGTTCTTGCCGAATGTAGCGTTGGCGATTTGGTAATCAAAGTAGCCGCTCGTCACTGTGGTTGCCTGAAGATCGGTGAGTTGGACGAGTGGGTCACTGGTGGCGGCCTGATCCAGTGCGAGATCGAACGGCTCTACTTGGCGATCATCAGTATTGAGTTCAACGGCGGCGCCCGTCAGATCGGTGTCATCCGGTACCGGGTAGCGCAAGGTGGTGGAAGGGGCGTCGCCCGGGGCAATGAGCAGCCCCAACGCGTTTTCAGAAAGCTTGCGAGACCCATCGCTCAACAACAGATCCCAACTTCTGCGCCCTTGGTAGTCGACGGTCTTTGCGCCCAAGTTCTGGATACGTAGATCGACCTCAACGTACACCTGCGATGGCAGCAGTCCGCCCATGCCACGAGTCAATCGAGCCGCTAGCAGCTCGACGGTTACTCCGGCCCACTGGACTTTGTTAGGGACGAGCGTCGTAAACGGCGTAGAGAACGGCGGTGGGGGATCGGGGGCGGCGACTACCGGGTTGTAACCACTCGCGCCCGCGACTTCCTGATTCGTAGCTGCCTGATCTGGGTACCCAACGACTACGGGGTTCCCCGGGTCGCTCCCGCTACAAGCCAGCAAAACTCCTGAAATTCCTGCATAGACGAATTGATTCCTGAACATGGTCGGCCTTTCCGCGCCATTGCGGCGCAATTGGGTGCAATGCGCAGAAGGTCGGTCCCGTCGGTGGACGGGTTGCGTAAAAAAGAACGAGCCCTGTCGAAAAATCAACCCGGGAGGGGGCGAAGGAAAGATCTGCGTTGGGTCATGGACGAAACGAACATCTAACTTGATTGAAAAAGGTCAACGAATACTCAAGGTCCCAAAGTAGCAACGCATAAGGCGTTGTTGCGTCGGTTTCACATTCACTACGGATAGAGCCACTTGTCGATGAATGGGGTAAGGCAGCCCGGGTAAAGACACGGAGCGATGGTGATATCATGCGAAATGTGACTTCGCGGGTTGGGGGCGTGGGGGTACTGCCGCGTCGGACTCGGCTCTGGCGTCTTGCCGAACGAGAGCGAGCACGCCGCTTTCTGCACCAGGATTTAGGCCTTTCTTCAACGCGGGCAAACCT
>DATJEQ010000131.1:0-14342 GCA_035496495.1 Polyangiaceae bacterium | reverse complement strand
GGCGGTGCCCAAAGACCGGATCTTGAGAATTGGGATCGTGGCTGGTCTACTAACAAATCCGATCATCACTGCGGCGTTGTTCGAATTTGTCCGCAGAGGGCATTGACCTCTTAAAGCGTGGTGTCGCTGGGTGCGACACAGGTCACCATTTCTTCGGGTGCGGCGGGGACCATGCTGAAGTTGGCGGGGGCCAGCTTGGGGATCACGGGTTCGCCGTGCGCGTGCGACGGGGATTCGGCGGTAGAGTGCGCGTGAGTTTGCGCTTGGCTGATCAATTCGTTCGCCAGCTTGTGGCCGGCTTGCTTCAGTTCGTCCCCAGCTTTTACGGATTCTTTGCTGGAGAGCACCGAGCGCAAGTGCTGGTAGGCCGTGTGTTTGCCCAGGGGCACGAACACGAAGGCGTAGGCCGCGAACCCCAGGACGGTCAGATCCACCAAGCGGCGAGCTGCGTTGCCAAGCACGACCCGCATGCTAGTGGCAGCGGCGCAGATGGGCGAAATCCCTGCCAAGATGGAGCCGAAGCTTTGAATTTACTGGATTTATTGGGGGGCGCCCGCGGGAAGGCGCTGCAGCAAAAAGTGCCCACTTTGCCCCACGGTGCGGCCGCCGGAATCGGCCAAGAGAGGACTCTGAGCGTCTGCAATCAGCCAGCGTGCACCCAGGGATTGGGGGCTTCGGGTCACATCCCCTCGCGGATCGTGAGTGTGCACGGGTAGGGCTTGGCCCGGCATAGCGAGCGCCGCCGCTACGGCCAGGTAGCCATAATCGGGGCAATCGATCGCCACGACGCCCGGGTCGCTTTCGATGATCGGCTTGGCCAAAGTCGCGATCGCGATTTCTTCACTGCGATCAAAAGGCTTACTGGGAGGGAAAGTGTTGCGCACAGCCCCAAGGATCAATACGCAGATCCCTAAGGCGATCAGCGCGGGTTTGCGTCGCAATGGGTCACTCACGATGCGCCCCCACGCATCGACGGACATCACGATCATGAGCAACCACACTGTCAGCAAAGGGCGCTCTAAGTGATGCGTGGCGCCGCTGTGCGAGAGTTCACCCACAATGAGAAACAGTGACAACACCCCCACAAACCCAAACGCACGCTTGTAACGACCAAGAAAATCTTTCAGTGCGGGGTTGAACAGTAAGCCCAGCACGAGCACCACTGAAACCTCCGGTTGGCTGCGGAAGATCAAGGCGGGGTAGCTGAGTGCACTGTTCAGCGTTGAGGATCCCTGAGAGGCGGTGCCTTCAAGCGCGTGACGGTATTGGTTTACGCGCGCTAAGAAGAACAGGGCATCGTGTTGATTGATCGCTCCGTGAAGCAACCAGCCCGCAATGCCCAACAGAGAAAGCCCGGCAAACCACAGGGCCCGCCGTGGCAACCGTTTTGTGAGCACGTCGCACAGCACCAGCCCGGCAAAGAGGCCGGCAATGGGCCAGGTTTCGTAGCGGCACAATGTGGCGGCAAAGACAGCAAGTGCTCCTACGCCTCGCTGAGACACTGTAAAAGCAAGCGTGCTGGCCACTGCCAACAAGCACAGCGCTGCCGTGTACCCTTCGGGAACGCACGCGAGCCCGAGCGCAAGCGAAAGCGGAAGCACCGTGAGCCCCAAACATGCCCAAAATGTGGCGCGCATGCTGAACCCAAACCAGTGCACTGCGACCCAATACAGGCCCACCGAAAGCAAGCTGAAGACGAAGCCACACCATTGCGCGGCTTTCAGTGACAAGCCGAACACCTTGAGCCACGAGCCCAGAAGCCAGAAGGGCAACGGCAACCAACTGCTGCCACTCGGGTCGAGAGAAGGCGCGTGAGCGAATTGCTGCGCGATCCCAATGCGCGCGAAGTCATCGTCGCTGATGGCGAAGAAACCGTGGCGCCACCAGGCCCAATTGATCAGCGCGCGACTGAGCAACAGAATGGCAATCAGAGCAACTGAGCGTTGCGGGCGCCCAGCTAATCCGGCTGCTTCAGCCACCCTTGCCGGATTGGCCGCTGCCGGAGGCGTGCTTTTCTAGCGAATCGTCGGTGGAGGAGGACAGGTAGGCCAGCGTGATGCTGGTGATGAAGAAGATCGTTGCGCTGATCCAGGTCAGCTTGGAAAGAAATGAGCCGGCGCCGCGACCGCCAAAGACTTGTTGCCCGCCCGAGCCACCCAGCGCTGCGCCAATGCCCCCGCTCTTGCCCGGTTGGATCAGCACCACGAGCATCAGGAACAGGCACACGATCACGTGTAGGATGGTGAGCGGCGTTGTGAAGATTTCACGCATTGAACAGGCTCTTTCTCGGGTGCCTAGTGTTAGTGTGGCAGTGTTAATTCGCTTGGGGTGAAGCGCCCACTATTTTCAAGAAACTGTCGGCTTTGAGCGATGCACCGCCCACCAAAGCCCCATCAATATCTGGACAGGCGAGCAGCGCAGCGGCGTTATCCGCCTTCACGCTGCCGCCATAGAGAATACGGGTGACCGCGGCTACTTGGGCGGAAACCTTGGTCAATCCAGCGCGAATGGCGGCGTGCACTTCCTGGGCTTGCTCGGTGGTCGCCACCTTGCCGGTGCCAATGGCCCACACTGGCTCGTAAGCAATGCAGCCGAACCCTGGGTTCTGCGCGAGCAGGGCGCTCACGGCCGCCAGTTGTTCCAGCACGACGTTCAGGGTTCGACCGGCTTCGCGCTCTTGGAGCGTTTCCCCAATACACACGATGGGCCTGAGGCCTGCCTTGAGTGCGGCCGTTGTCTTGGCGGCGACCAATTCGTTTGACTCAGCGAAGTACTGGCGTCGCTCGCTGTGACCAATGATCACCCATTTGCAACCCGACTCAAGCAGCATGGGCGCGCTGACTTCGCCGGTGTACGCGCCCTCGGTCATCTGATGTAAATTCTGCGCGGCAACTTCCACCCGGCTTGAACGCACCGTTTCCGCAACCGCGGCCAAGGCAGTGAAGGGCGGCGAGACGACGATGTCCACGTGGGCAAAGTTCTGCGCCCCGCTCGCGATCTCCTGAGCGAGTTCACAACCGGCGGCTCCGCCGTTGTACATTTTCCAATTGCCTGCGATCAGAGGCCTTCGCTGTGTCATTGGTTCATTCTCCGTTGGGCGCTTATAACCTGGCGGCGTCTGTAGGGTAGCGTGCTGCTAGCGGGGCTGGCGAGCGGTCGCAAGCCAAACCGACGTCACACAGCGGCAGACAGCGCCGTGAGGGCCGGCAGCGGGTCACCCGTGAGCGCACGCAGCACCACCTCAGAATTCAAGCCACGCAGGGCCACAGTGCCCAACACTGCCGGATCGCAGACTTGCAGTGCCGTCACAGCTTCAATTCCCGCGGCGCCTGCCCAAACGCGTTGGGCGAGCAGCGCGTTGAGCGTAGCGGTGGAGAGTTCACTGTGCGGCCAGGGGCCAACCAGCAGCAGAGGCCCCGCAGGCAGCCGATCTTTCAGCCAGGTGCTCAGCGCTTCTGCGGCGAGCCCTGGCGGAGGCCACAACAATTTCTTGTCGCGAGTTTGGGCAGTCGTGATCAGGCTGCGGCAATGAGCCAGCACTTCCGCCGGCCAGGCTGCGGCTGCGGGGGCATTCTTCGGTGCCGCGGCCACAAATGCGCTGCTGGCGGCATCCACGACGATCAGAGCATCGACGCGACTGAGCCAGCCCTGCAGTTCCCTGAGCAGCGACGCATTGAGGGTCGTCGACGAGAACACACAGCAAAGCTTGCCGCGGAATGCTTCCAATTGATGTAGGCCGGCGAGCGCGGTGCTCATGCTGAGCCCAATTGTGCGCTCGGGAGCCAGCCGCGGCAGGTGGATCAATGAAGCAAGCTTGCGATCGAGCAGGCTAGGAGCGTCGTTCACGTACACGTCGCACAGGTTGGAAAGCTTACGCGCGAACACTTCATCGCCGCTTAACTCACCGGGGTCACGCGCGAGATTCTCGAGCAGCGCCAATTGACCGCTGCGTAGATCGGAGGTGACTTTCCGTGCCGCGTCGCCGGTGACGTCTTCCGGTAAATACAAATCGCAGTTGAGCCGCTCAGCTAGCAGCGCCCCTGCGGTTTCCAAGCTGGGTAATTCTTCGTCCGCAGCGCCTTGGCAATGGGAAGCGAGGATCACTCGAGCGCCCGCGCCGAGGAGCTGACGCACCGTGGGCAGGGCGACATCCACCAATACCGAAAGCGTCGGCATGTCACCCGGTGCAGCATTCAGATCAACGCGCACGAGCACCCGTTGACCATGCAGATCGAGCGAATCTAAGGCGGGCAGCTTATCGAGCGAGGGCAGGGGCATAGCGAGGTCAACGGGGCCAGCCGATCAATCGGAACGGCCGATCGTTACGGGCAGCCCATCAAGGGGAAGAACAGCTGCCTTAGGACGCCGCGCTCTTCAAGCCCGTAATGCGAAAACGCCGAAACGGCTTCTCTTTGCCCTTTAAATTTGCCGGCGGGAGCTCTTCGTAGGTGAAGTTGCCGCGCAGGTCGTTCAAGGTCGCTTCGCTGACCAGGATGTCGCCTGGGCCGGCAACGCCGCACAACCGCGCACTGGTGTTCGCGGTATCGCCGATCACGGTGTAGGAAAGCGCTTTAGAGCTGCCAATGTAACCCGCCACCACAGCCCCGGTGTGAATGCCAATCCCGATGTCGAGCGGTCGCTGGTTCTTCGCAATGCGTTCGCCGTTGAATTCCGCGAGCACTTTCATCTGCTCCAGCGCGCACTCCACGCTGCGCCGGGCGTCGTCTTCATGTATGGCGGGTGCACCCCACAGCGCCATGATGCCGTCGCCCATGAATTTATCGAGCGTGCCTTCGTACTTGAAGATCGTTTCCACCATCAGCTCGAAATACTCGTTCATCATCTCGACGATGCCTTCGGGCATCGCGCCGTCACTCATTTGGGTGAAGCCGCGGATGTCGGAGTTGAACACGGTGCAGCTTTCCACCAGCTGACCGCCTTTCTTCACGACCATTTCGCCGGAAAGCACCTTGGCTGCAACGTTCGGCGACAACAGCCGGCTGAAGCGCTCGCGGTTCAAAATCTCCTGCTCGACCTTTTGACCCAGGATGTTGATCTCGATGAACATCGCGGCCTGCGCGGCGATGGAGGTGACCAGCTCCAGATCTTTGGGCTGGAATTGAGCCAGCGTCTCGCTGTCAAGCCACAACACGCCGACGATTTCGTCGCTGTTGATCATGGGCGCCACAATCGCGGAGCTGATGCGATTGAGGATCATGCTCTTGCCTTTAGCACCGGCAAAATCCATGGCGGCGTCGTGCGTGAGCACCGTGGCGCGCTCTTTCATCACGTGATCCATGATGGTGGAGGAAACGGTAATGGATGCCGTGGATCCGTCGCGGCGCAGGCTGGCGCCCGGGTGCAATTCGCCCTTTTGATCGCGCAGGAAGATCACGCCGCGATCTGCTCTTACGAAACGGAACATGCTGATCAAAATCTTGTTCAGCATGGTGGTTAAGTCGCGTTCGAGTGCGATCTCGCGCGACAGCTCATGCGAAAGACGCAAGCGCTCGTAATCCGCGGCGATCTGCGCGGTGTTGCCCGCGATCTGATCGAAGGGTGCGAAGCCTTTGTCGGTCGCGTTGATCTGGGTGCCGATCTGCCTGCCCGTGTCGCTCACATCGACGCGCGTCTGATTGAAGCGGCGTTGTGGGCTACTGATCGGCCCAGGCGCTACCGGCACTGGGGCGGCCACCGGCAGTGCACCGAAGTTGGCACCAGAAGCGCGCAGCCCGCTGGGGGCGCCCTGTGCACTCACCAGAGTCGACGGCATGGCCGCTGTGCCCGCGGTGCCGGCCGCAACCGGATCTTCAAAACGCCCCCGCGTGGAGCCCATCATGATCTCGTCGCCGTGCTTGAGATCCCGCTGCCCTTCGACGCGCTCGGAATTGATGTAGGTGCCGTTGAGGCTGCCCAAATCCTTCAACGTGTAGGTGCCGTTGTTCAGGATGATCAGGCAGTGCTCTTTCGACACAATCTTGTCGAGCACCTGAATGCTGTTGCTCGGGTGGCGCCCCAGCGAATTGTTCGCTCCCAGCTCGACCACCTGTTCGCCGTCAGGGGAGCTCAACACAAGGCGCGCCATGCGGCCAGCAGGCTAGCTTTCCCCTAGCGCGGCGACAAGCGCGCTCGCTTTTGCTAGGCTGTAAAGCCGCATGGCCCGGGCGATTCTGGCTATCGATCAAGGCACGACCGGCAGCACCGCCCTGCTGATGGGCACCGACGGGCGCGTTCTGGGCAGCGCCAACCGTGAGTTCCCCCAGCATTTTCCGGCGCCGGGCTGGGTCGAGCACGAGCCGGAAGACATCTACGAGAGCACGCAGGTGGCGGTGGCCGAAGCCTGCCGCACAGCGGGGCTCGCCCCGGCCGACATTGCCGCCATTGGCATCACCAACCAGCGCGAGACGACGGTGATCTGGGAACGTGCAACCGGCAAACCGCTCCACCGCGCGATCGTTTGGCAAGATCGCCGCACCGCCGACCACTGCAAGCAGCTGAGCGACCAGGGCGCGGCGGATCAGGTTTCTGAGGTCACGGGGCTGGTGCTCGACCCGTATTTCTCAGCCACCAAGATCGCGTGGATCTTGGATCAAGTGCCCGGCGCGCGGGCGCGTGCCGAACGGGGCGAACTCGCCTTCGGCACCGTGGATTCTTACCTGATCTGGCGGCTTGCGGGGGGAGCGGCAGCTGCAGCGCCCCATGTCACCGACGTCACCAATGCATCGCGCACTTCGCTGATGAACCTGCGCACACTGAGTTGGGATCCAAAGATGTGCGCGCTGTTCAATGTTCCACAAGCCGTACTGCCGAAGATTCAAGGCTGCGCAGGGCTGTTCGCGCGCGCACACGGCAATGCGCAGATTGCAGCCGGCACACCGATCAGCGGCGTTGCGGGTGATCAACAGGCCGCAACCTTCGGCCAAGGCTGCACTCACGTTGGGGACGTCAAATGCACCTACGGCACAGGCGCGTTCATGATGGTGAACACCGGCGATTCGCCAAAGCGTAGCCGGCACGGGCTGCTCACCACCGTGGGCTGGCAAGTTGGCGGCCAGACGGTGTATGCGCTGGAGGGCAGCGTGTTCATCGCGGGCGCCGCGGTGCAGTGGTTGCGCGACGGCCTGGGCGTAATTGAAGCCTCAGCGGATATAGAAGCCTTGGCGGCAAGCGTGGCCAGCAGCGACGGTGTGGTATTTGTTCCCGCCTTGGCTGGATTGGGGGCGCCTCATTGGGATCCCGGCGCACGTGGCGCAATTGTCGGACTGACCCGCGGGAGCACTTCCGCCCACATCGCCCGGGCCACCCTGGAGGCAATAGCGCTGCAAGTGAACGATTTGGTGGCGGCAATACGGGAAGATCTCGCCGCTCCCGTCGGCCGGATGCGGGTCGATGGGGGTGCTGCGAAAAATCAGCTCCTTATGCAGTTCCAAAGCGATATTTCCGGCCTTACAGTGGAGAGGCCGGCAGAGTTGGAAACCACCGCACGAGGAGCTGCTATGCTGGCTGGGATTGGGGCAGGGTTGTTTCAGTCCGGAGAGGAAGCAGCGCGGATGTTTGACGTGAAAGATCGCTTTTCCCCGCAGATGCCTGAAGCCGAGCGCAATCGGCATTTGGCCCAGTGGGCCGACGCGGTCTCTGCGGTGCGCGGTATCGCGGCGCGATCGAGTGAAAGGCGAGGCAGCTGATGGACGAGCACAGAGTCGACGCCGCTGCTGGCGACGCCGCTACGGGCGCGCTGCGCCAAGTCCCGGTGGATTGGGAAGCACTGGAAGACGCGTTCGAAAACAACGCACCTGAAGTGCACAGCTATTTGCATTTCAACACCGGAGAAGTGCTGCGCGTAGTCGACGGAGTCGCCGACCCGGACATGCATTCGCGCATCGCGGCCAACAATGGGTACATCCGCGTCGAGCCGGTGAGTTCGCGCGAGCAATACCGCTGGATGGAGCGCTTCATTCAGATGGTGGAAGATGAGGATCTCAAAGGGAAGCTTACCGGCGCGATCGACGGCAAGGGCGCTTTCCGACGGTTCAAAGATGTGTTGATGAGCTACAGCGTTGAGCGCGAACGCTGGTTCGTATTCCGCAGCGAGCGGCTGCGCGTGTTCATGGAAGCGTGGCTTGCTGCACATCAAGTCGCTCCCATCCCGCGCCCTGAAGTGACGACACCGCCGCAAGGTGAAGAGCAGGTTGCCCCGATCACGCAAGCGCAGGTGCAACCGCGCCGCACCCGCACAGCGGAGTGGCTGCGCCGCCAAGTGCAAGAAGTTGCGGAGGCGCTGAGCGCTCGCGATTTGGAGAAGGTGCTGGCATTCGCGGAATTCGTGCGCGCGCGTCGGGTTGCACGCGGATTTTCCCCGCGGGCAGAAGGCGCGCACGGGGCGGACGATGCAGAGGATCGCGTGGCGGAGCCACGCTCCGAGGGTCGCCAAGACGAATCGCCCCCGTCATCGCGCAAGTTGGCCGCGGGTTCCTCGTAGATCGCGCGTTGCTGGAGGTGCCGTGGGCAAGGCGACAGTGAGCACTCGCCGAACGTTGAATTACGCACTGGGTGCGCTTTGCTGGTTGCTCGGCTTCTTTACCTCAGCCTCAACCCGCGCTGAGGCACTAGCAGTGGATCGAGCGGTGGCCTCTTTCACAGCTCCCGAGATGGGCGGTGTGGCTTGGCCGCGCTTTGTTTGGCAACGCGAGTTGGCTTTCTTGGCGCGCCTGGAAGCACTCGCCGACACTGCCTTCGCGCCGGAGGGTGGCAAGCCTTATCTTGAGCGGCATGTCCGCGCTGCGCTGGAGCGCGTGATCGCAGAAACGGTCTTGGCGAGTTTTGACATCGATCCCAATCCCACCTCAGAAGAGCTCAAGCAGCGAGCAATGGGCGCGCGCCTGATCGCGGCCGAGCGCATCGGCGGCATGACGGCGTTGACCGCATCAGCGGTGCAAGAAGGCATGGCCGACGGCGAGCTGTGGCGCATCTTTCAACGCCAAGCACGAGCGAGCTTGTACCTCGATCGCATGGTGGCGCCCATGCTGGAGCCCAGTGAAGCGGAGCTGCGCACGGTGTATCAAGCCGGCGGCACGCCCTTCAGCGATCAACCCTTCGAGCAGATTGAGCCCGTGATGCGCCGTTGGTACGTGGGGCGCAGGCTGGCAGGCGCGGTGAGCGCTTTTTATGAAAGCGCGCGCGGACGCATTCACGTGAAGCTGCTCTCCTCCGAGGGGGCGCCCGCGGGAGCCCCCGTGCAGCGAGGATTAGGGGCGCCGTAGCCCCGAGGTGCCGCTGTCCATATTCGTCAAAATCTGTCCTCCCAGGCTGCGTCGGGGCACAATTCCGATCAGGCCCTTGCAGGCCAGGCGGAAGCGCCGCGCACAGGCGTGCTACAATTCAAAAATCCCCAGCAAATCTCACCAGGTAAAGGGCAGCAACTCATGATCAGTCATCGCCAGCGAGTAGGGGTAGGCCGCCTACGTCGCACTCGAGGGATGCTCGGAGCGAGCGCTGCCACGGGGCTTGTGACTCTGGCTTTGGCCATCGGCAGCGCAGCGCAGCCTTTGGGCCTTCAGGCTTCGTACCTGGCGGCCCACAAGGCGCCCAAGGCCCCGAAGGATGTGCGGCCTGCGGTCACCTTCACCGGTTTTCACGTGTTCGAAGATGGCAGCTCGCGCATTTGGGTTCGCTTGACGCACGCGGTCTTGGTGGAAGAAAAGCCGGGCAAAGGCACCGTCACCTACGTGCTGCGCGGCGCGAAGGTGCCCGGGCGCAACAATAAGAACCCGCTGCTCACCAGTCACTTCAGCTCCGCCGTGATGAGCGCGCGCCTGGTGCCCACCAAGCACGATACGGAGCTGGTAGTGATGCTCAAGGAGGCCGTCAGCCCCAAGTATCGAGTGATCGAGCGACCCGACAAGACCGCCAGCGTGCAGATCGATATTCCTGCTGCTCCCGCGGCTTCGGGGGCAAACAATACGCCTTCTTCTAAGTAAGACGACCGCAACGCTTACCAGCTGACGAGCACCGTTGGCGGCTGGATCTCAGCGTCGGCGTTGGCCAGATCCACCACCACGGGCAGTACGGCTGAGCCGTGAGCGCTGCCTTGCACGGCGGCCGCAATGTCGACGCGCGGCACCACCAGCGCACTGCGCAACCCGGCGATCACTTCCTGCGGCGCGCGCACCGTGACATCGACAGTGCTTGGTTTGACCATGGCGCGGCCACCCAAAATCTCGACTTGGAGATTCTGAAACTTCTCGTGCATCGTGCGCCGACGGATTTCCACCGCAACGGTGGCGTTCGATTCGCCGACATAACGCACTCCGGCTGGCGGCGGATCGAGTGCGATGGGATGACGGTACAGGCCGTTCGTTTTCCCTGACACATCGAAGGCCGCTAGGCGGGCAAATTGCATCACTTCAACCAAGCTGCGCGGCCCCTGCACCCCAATCGTTTTCGGCTCCACCAGCACTTCCCCCTTTTCGTAACCGTCGGCGATGTTGCCGGTGATTGGGGATTGAATCGGAATTTCGCGCGTGATCACGTCTTCCCATTCTAAATCGAGCGCCACCGGGTCAATCACCTTGAGTTCAACGCCGTGAGGCAAGGTGAACATGCCCGGCTCTAGATTCACACGCGCGACGTAGCCGCTGCGCAGATCCAGCTCGACCGGGGGCACGCCCGCCTGCAACATCGCATCCAGCTCGTGTTCGGCGCCGCGTACGGTGACATGGACGTTGGCTGGTACCGTGGTCATCAGGGCGCGCTTTGCCGAATCGTCGGGCAAGCGCAGCACCACACCCACCGGAATGGTGCGTTGTTGTTCGTCTTGCTGCACGCGATGGTAAGCGACCAGCCCCAGCGCGAACACGAGTGACAGCCCCTTGAGCCCCAAATTCTGGGTGAAGGCCGCACGCCCCCAAGCGAGCAGGCCTTCGAGCGAAAAGGACGCCCCGCTGATCATGTTTCGTCCTTCCGATCACTCACGGGTGTGACCAAATTCGCGGGGCTCAAACGCGAGCTGTCGCTGGCCACATCGGCGTCCGCTTTGGCTCGGCGCAGCGGGGGGGGCAGAGGTTCACCGGTGGTCGTGCGTTCGGGATCCACCTGCGTGGTGATCAGGTGCAAACTGGGTCTCTCCTCATCGGGTGAGTCGCCCGCCGCCCCGTGAGGCAAGGCACCATGCGGCAAGGAACCGTGCGGCAGCGAGCGCCGTGAACTCGATTTTGCCTTGCGCTTTTGGGGAGCAACCCCCGGTTTGGTCGCGAAAACCCCTTCCAATGCGGCGCGCAGGCGCGGGCCGTCGAGGTTGGCCACGATGTTCCCGTTGAAGCAAAAGCTGATGGTGCCTCGCTCTTCGCCCACCACCACGACCACGGCGTCCGTTTCCTCTGTGATGCCCAGTGCCGCACGGTGTCGGGAACCAAAGCTGGTGTCCATCACGCGCGATTCCGGCATCGGGAAGAAAACGCCGGCTTTGGCGATGCGCAATTCTCTGATGATCACCGCGCCGTCATGCAACTTGTTGGTGGCCTCCGGGATGAACAGCGAGACCAGCAGCTCAGTGCTCACCGCGGCGTCGATGGTGTGGCCTTTGTTCGAACCCACGAATTCATCGAGGTTCGCCTCTTGCTCAAACGCGATGATGGCGCCAATGCGGTGCCTGGCGAGTTCACTGGCGGCATCCACCACCTCATCGAGCACACGCCCTTCGAGTGAGCGCCCGGTGCCCAGCCAGGCGCCGCCACCGACGCGCATCAAGCCGCGTCGGATGTCATTTTGGAACACCACCACCAAGATCAACAAGGAGTTGAACAGCAACGCACCCATCACGTTGAGGACTGTGATCAAATGCAGCGCCTGCGCCACCAGGTACAACGCCAGTACCGAGGTGAGCCCAATGCCCACCCGCATCGCGCGCGTCCCGCGCAGCACGAGCAACGCCCGGTAGATCAGGTAATAGGTGACCAGCAGATCCAGGCCGTCGCGCAGCAATTCGCCCACGCTGGCTGAAGACAAATAACCGAGCAGGCTATCGAGCACGGTTGGCCTCCACAAGCGAGTCGGGATTGCGGATCGCGGCTGCGACTGCCAGCGCTTGGCGCACCGCCTCTACGTCGTGCACTCGCAGGATGTCGGCGCCGTGCTCGGCCGCTAGCACACAGGCGGCAATGGTGCCCCCCAAGCGCTGCTCGGCGGGAAGCGCGTCCGCCTTGGCGATGAATGACTTGCGCGCGGGCCCCACCACGAGCGGGGCGCCGAGCCGCTTGAATTCGTTGAGACGTTGCAAAATCACGAAACTGTGCCGAGCGTTCTTGGAAAAGCCGAGACCTGGATCGAAAAGAATATTTTCGCGCGGCACGCCGACCCCCATGGCCCCCTGGCGCGCCCGCTCCAAATCGGCGGCGACATCGTTCACAATGTCATCATAGTCGTCGTCTGGCCACTGGGAAAATCCGGGCATGGTAGCCATTTTGCCCCGGCTGTGGCTGATCAGTAGAAACGCGCCATGGCGCGCAACAACCCGCGCGAGTTCAACGTTGGCCAGACACGACACGTCGTTGACGAGGCGCGCGCCCAATCCCAAGGCGTGATCAGCCACCTCCGGCTCAGTGGTGTCTATCGAAACAAGCGCGCCGCGGCTGCACGCGTGGCGCACCACGCCGTCAATGCGCGCGATTTGTTCAGGGGCGGGCACCGGGGTGCTGCCGGGCTTGGTCGATTCGCCCCCGATGTCGATCAGCGCGGCGCCCTCTTCAAGCAGCCGATCCACCAGTGCTGCCTGTTGAGCCAGCGTGGGATAGCGGCCACCGTCGTAGAAGGAGTCCGGGGTTGCGTTGACAATGCCCATCAGGGCGCAGCGGCCCGGCGCGTACCCAACGCCTGGCTGCGCGCCGGATTTGGTCAGCAAGTGCTGGAGATCTCCCACTAAAGTCGGGGGTAGCAAGGGCCCCCCGCCAGCGCAACCCTGGCGGCTGCCGGCCCCAGGCCCCTACGGCACAAGCACTGGAATTGCCCGCAAGAGCCCCAAGGACTAAGGTTTGAGGCAACTGAGTGACGCTGGGCTTTGGCCCAAAGTGGCAGCTGCCCGTAGAGAACACTCGCTAACGCATGTTGCAAACAAGGGTAAAGGCTGGCGCCACCGCTGGGGTCGTCATCAGTTCGCTGATGGCGCTGCTCTTCACGCTGATCCAGCTCGCTGATCAATTCGTGCCCGCCTGGCTGCCGCAAGCCGGCCATGCGACGGCCATCACGCTTCGGGTGCCGTTCGGTGCGCCAGCTGGCGACGCGGATTCGGCGCGCGGGGCGGAGCTGACGTACCGCGCGCGTGGCGTCATTCTGCCCATTGGTACCACACTTGAACCGGGCAACCCCACGCACCGCGCGGTGCTGGCCTACGAGGCGCAGCATTGGCCGATGAAGGCGCCGGGGATCGCCGGCCTGTTCTTCATCTACCTGACCTTGGGGATGACGCTGTTCACCTACCTGCGCAAGTTCGGGCAGAATCGTTTGCGATTGCTGCGTTCGCAAGTGGGCGTCGCTGTTTTGATGTGCGCGATGATGGTGGTGAGCAAGTGGATGCTCACGTTCACCTCGCTCTCCGAGTTCTGCATTCCGGTGGCGGTGATCCCGCTGTGGGTAGCCACCTGTTTCGATCGCCGAACAGCGCTGGTGGTCAACGTGCTCTTGGCCTTTGCGGTGGCGTCATTGCTGCATTTCGATTTGGTGCTGCTGGGGGTCGCCTTGGCGGGGGGCGGTTCTGCGACGCTGCTCTTCCGCGATCGCAAAAAGAATCGCCATCTGGTCGTTGCCGGGATTTTGGGGGGCATTGCGGCGGCGGTGCTGATGGCAGCGATGATGGTGCTGCTCGATGGCGACTTCAATGTATGGGCGGATGTGTCGCGCTCATGGGGTTCGCAGTTGATGGGGTGTTTGGGCGGAGGGATGGCGGCAGGGCTGCTCGCGGCGGGGTTGCGTCCACCCGCGGAGCGCTTGTTGGGGAATGTGTCGCGCGAGCGGCTCTTGGATCTGACGGATCTGGAGCAGCCGCTCTTGAAGAAGATGACCCGCGAAGCGCCAGGTTCTTGGGAACACGCGCGCGCGATGGCCAATTTAGCAGAAGCAGCCGCTGCAGCGATTGGAGTGGATGCATTACTGACGCGAGTGGGCGCCTACTACCACGACCTGGGTAAGACGGTTCAGTCCAAGTTTTTCATTGAGAATCTGCTGCCTGGTGAGACCTCACCGCATGATGGTCTCGATCCCGACGTGAGCGCAGATACGATCATGAAGCACGTCATTCAGGGTACTAAGATCTTGCGGGACGGTGGCATTCCAGAGCCCGTGGTGGAATTCGC
>DATJEQ010000130.1:0-5714 GCA_035496495.1 Polyangiaceae bacterium | reverse complement strand
ACCTTCGGGCGTCCACTCGCCCTGATTCGCGTCCATCGACATAGACTGCCAAGTCTGCGCTCCCAGGACAGTTTCGGTCGTATCCACGTTCATCGTCACTTTGCCCCCTGGCATGGGGATCGCTTGGCCAGCATCGTCGGTTAACTCCACCCACAGCATGCCGCTGGACTGAACGCCTTCCTCGGCAGATGCATCGACGAAGCGCAGATCCCCGGGGCCCTCTGTCGCGTCCATGGAGACGAAGCGCAGTGTGGCCGCGCCGCCCATGGGTCCGTCAAAACTCACTGTAGCGGGACTACTGCCAATTTGGATCTGAGTGTCGGTGGTCCCCATTGGGATGGACAGCGATTGCACGCGCTTCATCACCACCGGCACCGCATAATTCGCGACACGGGCTTTGAGTGGCACCTTCACAACTTGCGGCGCGTGATCCGGTGCGCTGATCTTCAAAATCACTGAATCGCTTGTCGGCGCTGTGTCGACATCGAACACGCCATCGGTATCGGATGACGCACTCATCACCGTGCCCACCGTGATCTCTGCGTTTGCAACCGGCACGTCTTGGTCGTTCTTGATCAGCCCCTTGATCGAGATCGCCGCAGGGATCTGCATGTTGCTATGGGTACTCGTCGTATTGCCGTTCCCGCCATCGGGGCTCACGCCCGCATCGCCCCCGCCCGAAGAACCGGTGCTCACGCACCCTGAAGCCCAGAGCCCAGCTGCACACAGCGCAGCTGCAGCCAATCCGAAGCCTGAAACAAAACGTCGCAATTTGATCATGGTGGAGCACCCCTTGTGCAAGCCAAGTGTTGATGGCGGGCGGATTGTAGAACGGAGCAGCGGCAAAATCGATGCACCGTACAAATGGGCCGAAAATGCCCTGGGCGGGCCCATAGCTTGGCGAATACTCGGGTGATTTCCACCATCTAGCATCCCCTGAGGCCTCACGGGGAAACCCGGAAGCGGGCCCCGGCAACCCGGCGGGGGCACCCAGCCGTCGGGACCTAGCTAGCCGTCGGGACCCAGCGGCCGAACCCCGTTTCAGGAGCTGGGCGCGGGCTTGGGTGCAGCGGCGCCAAAGATGCTGGCAGGGCGCTTTTTCTCTTTCGCCTCGTTGCGACGCTCAGCGTAGGTGGGAATGATGACACGCTCGCGCTTGGGCAGCTCCCGCCCCGCCATTGCGGCTTCAATCTCTTCCGCATCGAGCGTTTCCCGCTCCAGCAACGCGTGCGCCAGACGATCCAGCTCGGCCCTGCGCTCGATGATCACCTGGCGGGCACGTTCGTACTGGGTATCGATAATAGAGCGGATCTCACCGTCAATCTGTCGCGCGGTTTCCTCCGAGTAATCTTCTCGTCGAGTCGCCATCTCGCGGCCCAAGAACACACTCTCTTCGTTCTCGCCGTAGGCGATCGGGCCGAGTTTGTCGCTCATGCCAAGCTCGCACACCATGGCGCGAGCAATACGCGTCGCGCGCTTGATGTCGTCTGAGGCGCCGCTGGTGATCTCGGCGAATACCAATTCTTCCGCCGCACGACCGCCCAGCGCCATACAGATCTTCGCCTCTGCCACGCGCTTACCCATGGTGTGGCGGTCTTCCGTCGGCAGGAACATGGTGACACCCAAAGCGGCGCCACGGGGAATGATCGATACCTTGTGTACCGAATCGTTGCCCTCGATCAACTTGCCAACCAAGGTGTGCCCGGCTTCGTGCCAGGCCGAGATGCGGCGCTCCGCCTCAGTCATCACCATGCTGCGCCGCTCAGTGCCCATCAGCACTTTGTCTTTGGCAAGCTCGAAATCGCCCATGCTGACGGCGTCTTTGTCCTGCCGCGCGGCAAGCAGCGCCGCTTCGTTGACCAGATTTTCCAGATCCGCTCCGACGAAACCGGGCGTGCCCGCGGCAATGATGCCCAGCTCGACATCGCCCTTGAGCGGCACCTTCTTGGTGTGCACAGCCAAAATGCCTTCGCGGCCGCGGATGTCCGGGCGCGGGACCACAATGCGGCGATCGAAGCGACCGGGGCGCAAAATGGCCGGATCCAGCACGTCTGGCCGATTAGTGGCGGCGATAATGATCACGCCTTCGTTGGATTCGAAGCCGTCCATCTCCACCAGCAATTGATTCAAAGTTTGTTCGCGTTCGTCGTGACCGCCGCCCAAACCGGCGCCGCGGTGGCGACCGACCGCGTCGATCTCGTCGATGAAAATGATGCACGGCGCGTGCCGCTTGCCTTGTTCAAACAGGTCGCGCACGCGGCTGGCGCCGACGCCCACGAACATTTCTACGAAATCAGAACCCGAAATACTGAAGAACGGCACGCCGGCTTCGCCCGCAATTGCCCGCGCGAGCAGCGTCTTGCCTGTTCCCGGAGGGCCCATCATCAACACGCCCTTGGGGATGCGCCCTCCGAGCCGTTGGAACTTCTTGGGGTCTTTCAGGAATGCGATGATCTCTTCGACCTCGTCCTTGGCCTCATCAGCGCCCGCGACATCCGCAAAGGTTACCTTGTTCTGCGATTCACTCAGTAGGCGCGCGCGGCTCTTGCCGAAGCTCATCGCCTTGCCCCCGCCAGCCTGCAATTGGCGCATGAACAAGTAGAACATCACGAGCAAGAACAACATCGGCAGCAGGAACGTGAGCATCGTTGCCACGTACGGATTGCCTTCATCCTCAAGGTAGGTGACCTTGACCTTGTTCTTGAGCAGCGTGTCAGCCAGCGTGTCGCTGTCCGCGGGGCCCCGCGTAACGCCGCGCTGTGGAAGGCTCTTCGAATTCGGGTCGACAACCTGGAAGGTGAACTCGCGCTCTTTGATTTCGACCGATTCGACGTGCGCCTGATCTTTCGGCGCTTCCACCAAATCCATGAACTTGCTGAACGGCATGGCTTCGCGCCGCGTGCCATCCGGACTTAAGAATTGCCAAATGGCCAGAAAGGTGACCAGCAGCACTACCCAAAGCAGAAGAGTTTTTTGAGGCTGTTTCACGAAAGCTCGACCTCGACAACGGTTATGTAGCGCCCGTCACCCATCCCGCAAGGCGGGCAGCTTTGAGGCACACCCAGAGTAAACCACAGCTTGCCGATTTCGCACCCCAGGATCGCCCTGCAACCGGCAAACCCTAGCGATTTTTCCCAGTTCGGCCCGCTGCTGGACGCTTAAGAAACAATTCCAGCCGGTCGTTGATGCGGATCCGGGGACCGGGCTGCCCCTTTTCCAGCGCCGCAAAGAGTGCCTTCAGCTGCGCCCGGCCGAAGTGTGGCGGGGGCTTCCCCTCCAGCGTCATGGGTGAGCCCAGCGCGTCGGCGAGCGCATTCAAGTGCGCAGCGGCACCGGGCGAGAGGCGCTCCATCAACGGCAAGAGTTCGAATCGAACCTGGCTGCGCAAAAATCGTCGATCTTGGTTGGACGGATCTTCGCTGTAAGGAATTCGATGCCGCTCAATGTGACGCAAAATGTCGGCGCGAGTGGCGCGAATGAACGGCCGAATGCGATTACCGGCGCGTGCTGGCAGCACCGCAAGGCCGCTGGGCCCTGCGCCTTGCAACAGACGAATCAACACCGTCTCGGCCCGATCATCGGCGTGGTGTGCGGTCGCGATCAGAGAAGCCCCTGTCTTGAGTGCCGCTGCGGTGAGCGCTGCGTAACGCCCCTCCCTGGCGCGGTGCTGAATGTTGCCGCCCGCGGCCAGCCGCAATGCACTGCGCTCAAAGGGCACGCGCAGATCAGCAGCCAAGCGCTGGGCCACGTCGAGCTCGGCACTGGCCCCCGCGCGCAGCCCGTGATCGACTCCGTGCGCAATGATTTTGAATCCCAACTTTTCCCGCAACTTGGCCATCGCCTGCAGCAGGCACATCGAATCGGGGCCGCCGGAAATTGCGAGCAGCACGCAGTCCGCCTTGCCCACGCCGCACTCTTGCGTCAACGCCCGCTGAGCCAGTGTCAGCAACGTGGGAGGGTGCGAGCGCGCCATCAATAGAGCTCAAAATATTTGCAAAATTCAAGGTACTGCAAGGCTTCCAGATCGACATCGCGGTGTGCCTCGCTGGGGTAGCCCAAGGAGCAGCGCTTGTCTTGCTGAGCGTGGACACAATGCTCACAAGTAAATCGCAATGAGAATTGCTCGCTTTGCTGACGCAGCAGGGCATCCACTGTCGTGCGCATCAGACCCCTCAGGGGAACGGTTGCGCGGGCGTGCCGCGGTGGAAGAAGAACTGCATGTCGCCGGTGACCACGCTGGTCACGTTGCTTGGGTAGCTGAGGCTGGATTTACCGCTGGCGTCCGTGGTCAAGATGCCGTCGCGGGGGTCGGCGACAGTGGCTTCGAATTGTGCCTTGGTGAGCCGTCGATCCGCCTTGTCCTCATTCAAATCGCCGCTGAACAAAGAATCGAAATTGATCCACCCGCCCACGGCGTAGAGCGCGCTGTTCTGCGCGTGACAGGTGGCATGCAAATAAAGCGACATCGTGACCAAGGGCGCTGGCCCAGGGATCACGGGCACACCGGGAGGCGTCACGTTGGCGGGCAGGCCCAGGGGGATCTGTTGGCCCAGCAAGTTGTCCCGCACCTGTGCCACGTCATTGACCAAGATCAAGACGCCGTCGGCCTCTTCTTCCTGTTGCTGACCGTGCTGCAAGCGAATCATCATCGTGTTCTGATACGGATTTGCCGCGAAGAATGTCGGTCGCAGGTCGAAAGGGCCGTCCCAGCAGCCCGACGCGTGCAGCCAATCGCTGTGCACCGCTCCTTCACCTTGCCCCACCTCACAACCGCACAACGCCAGCGTAGAAACCAGCATAGAAACCAAAGCTGCAAGCGCGCTCGACCGAGAGCGGCGCGAAGTGTTGCTCACGCGAACGCCTCGGAATTGGGATGATCGGAAGCTTGGCTGAGTGTGGGCGCCCCCGCTTTTAAAGGCAGCGCGCGCTCAATGCTGCCGCCTCCGAGCACACGCGATCCCCCATAAAATACCGCCACTTGTCCTGGCACCACCGCTTGCACGGGCGATGCGAAATCAACCCGAGCACCGCCGTCAGCCAGTGATTCCACCCGCGCCGCAACCGGTTGACCGCGGTATCTAACAGAGACCTCACAGGTCATTGGCAATCCCACCCCTTGTGCAAGACTCAGCTGCTTGAGCAACGCGCCGCTTGCCAACAGGTCCTCACGCGAACCCAACTGCACGGCTCCGCTTTGGGTGTCGACTTTCGTGACGTAACTGCGCTGACCGGTTGCCACACCCAAATTGCGCCGCTGCCCCACTGTGAAGTGATGGATGCCCTGATGCTGGCCGATCACCTGGCCCTGTTCATTGAGGATCGCACCCGGTCGCACTCGGCCTTCGGCGCGCTCGGAGACGAACGCATCGTAGCGGCCGGCAGGAACGAAACACAGCTCTTGGCTCTCCCCCTTGAGAGCACCAGGCAAATTCAACCTCACGGCTTCTGAGCGGACTTCAGCCTTGCTCAGCTCGCCCAACGGGAACATCAAGCGCGCCAAGGTTTCCTGACCCAACATATGCAGAAAATAACTTTGATCCTTGTTCAGATCCTTCGCGCGCCACAGCTCCACTCTCCGCATACCGTTGACGAGCTGCGTGCCACTGACCAGACGAGCATAGTGCCCGGTGGCAATGCGCGTTGCCCCCAGCTTGTCTGCCAAACTGATCAGCTCCTTAATCTTCACCCCACGATTGCAACTCACGCAGGGGCTG
>DATJEQ010000129.1:0-3904 GCA_035496495.1 Polyangiaceae bacterium | reverse complement strand
GCGCTTCAACCTGGGCAGCGAGCTGGGCTTCCCGTTCGACGAGTTGAGCGCGCTTCGTCGCAAGCTCCGCTTCGGCGGCGGCCTGCTGCGCGCGCGCTTCCGCCTCCGCGTGGCGGCGTCCCATCTCGCGCGCCTCGCTGGGAGTCACCCACTGACCGTCGTATTGCACCAGACCTTTGGCGCGCATGGCGTCTGCTTCAGTCACCCATCCTGCATCGGTCTTCACGTAGCCCAAGCGGGCGTGCGCCTCCGCATTCTGTCCGTCAATCCCAAGAATTTCTTGCAACAGCTGCCGCTCTTTGCTGCGCATGTCGTGTTCGCGACAATAGTTCGCGAGTGCGAAGCGCGCCTTGACGTCATGCGGGTGCAGCGCGGCATAGAGGGCCTGAAAATGGCTGACCACCGACTCCGTTTTCTCGATCCGAAGTACCACTTCAGCCGGCACCGTGATCTCGCCCGATTCGACTTCGATCATCACTTTGTCCGCCGACCGCGTGACGTTGCCCTCGATAACACTGCCGCCCACCAGAAAAGCGCGATCCGCCCTGGCGTTGTCAGCGAGCATTGTCACGGCCGCCACGGCGAGCAAACCGCACACTGAATGAATCGCAATCGCTCGACGCATGGCGCACCTCTCTGTTAACTGTCAGCGGTACGCAATCATTCCACGCGCCGACTGTTGAGGCTACCTAGTTTCAGTTTGAGCGCCTGAACCAACCTATCCACAAGCCCATTGGGAGCGATCCGCCGAGCGCTGCGGCTCCCTAGAGCTGCAGCCAAGGCGTCGGATAGCGCTTCGGCACTCTTGAAGCGCTTCTTAGGATCAATGGCCAGTGCTTTGGCGACCCAAGTGTCGATGGTGGGCGGAAGATCGGGACGCCATTGCAGCAGACTTGGCCGTGGAGCGCTGGTAGTCGCGATCATCTGCTCAGTCAGCGACAGATTGCCGAATGGAAACTGCCCTGAGAGTGCACGAAATACCACAGCGCCCAGTGCATACAGATCGGCGCGATAATCCACGCGGCTCGATTCACCGCGCCATGTTTCGGGCGCAATGTAACTCGGCGATCCCATGACCATGCCCACCGCTGTGAGCGTGCGGGACCACTTCATGCGTGCCAGACCGAAATCGAGAACCCGGGCGCTGCCCGAATAACGAGTGAGGAAGATATTCGCGGGTTTGATGTCGCGGTGCACAATTCCGATCTGGTGCGCTTGCCCTAGGGTGTAACTGACAGCGCTGATGATCTCGAGCAGGCGCGCCGTCTCGATCCGCTGCCCGGTTTGCTCCAGCTCGCTCAAGTGTTGTTCTAGATCTTGCCCATCCAACCATTCCATCACCAAACATTTTTGGCCGTTCGGCAACGCACACAGATCCAACGCCCCCACGACTCCCGCACCCGCCAAGGCCACCATGGCCTGTTGCTCGCGCATCATGCGCTCGACCCGATCGGGATCCTCAGTGGCGCCTTGGGAGAGCACTTTGACGGCTACCGGATGCCCCGTGGTGCGATCCACGCCGCGGTAAACAACGCCGTAGCCCCCTTCTGCCATCAACTCGGCGAGCTGGTAGCGGTCGGCAACGAGAGCGGGCAGCGACAACGACACGGCGTCTCTCCTCTCTCGGCAGGCGGCAACTAGGATTGCGCCGCTTCTCCGGCGGGCTCCGCGCTGCTGGGACGATGGCTCAGGCCCAAATTCAAGATGCGTTGCAACAGCGCGTCGTACTCAATGCCTGCGGCGCCAGCGGCACTGGCGAACTCGTCTTCATTGTTGATGTCTGGGTTGGGATTCGCCTCCAAGAAGAACAACTTGCCCTCTTTATCCAAACGAAAATCGATACGCGCGTAGCCGCTCAGGCCCAACACGTGGTAGATGCGCTTGCTGGTGCGCTGAATGTGGCGTTGCACCTCCGAATCCAGCTTTTCTGCGCGTTTGAGCTCAATGCTGTAGCGCCGCTGGTAGGCGGCATCCCATTTGACTTTGCGAGTCGCAATGCGCTCCGCGTCGTCGGGTAACCCGGAAATATCGAGCTCCCAAATGGGCAACACCGCAATGCGCTGGTTGCCCAGCACGGAGGCGTACAGCTCTCTGCCCTCCACATACTCTTCGACAATGGCGTCCGTACCCACGCTCTTGTGAATGAATTCTACGCGCTCAATCAATTTCTCGTCGTTGTGAACGACGGATGCCTGCGCAATGCCGAGCGACGCCTCTTCCACCAGGGATTTCACGATCAACGGGAACGACAGCGCCTTGGGCCTTCTCACTTTGCGCCCCATGGGGAACACAAAAAACCCGGGGCTGCGCAGGCGATGGTAATGCAATATCTTTTTTGCTAAACTCTTGTCACGGGCCAAAATCAGGCCCCGTGGGTTGCAGCCGGTGTACGGCGTGCGCATCAGCTCCAAGTAACTGACCACGTTGTGATCGAAGATCGCTTCGCCCTGAAATTCTTCCAAAAGATTAAACGCGATGTGCGGCCGCGCTTCCGCCAGGGCCTGACGCAGCGGGTGCAGCTCGTCTTTCAGTCCCAGGGGGATCACTTCATGTCCCAAACGACGTAGGCCCCGTAGCACGTCGTATTCGGTCTTTGCGGCTGCGATTTCTTCTTTCGACAATCCAGAAGTACTCGTCTTCGGTACGAGATCCTGATGCGTCAACAGAAGAACACGCAGCTTCTTCATACGACCATCATAGAGGGCGCCAATCCCTCCGATACAGCGTGTGCATGCTGTGCACGGTCACCAGAATAGCGCAATCCATCGCCAAGCGCTGCTCATTCCCGACAGCACGGAGTTTGAGTTGATGGCAGCGCTGCATCATTCCCTTGATGACCTGATCCAGAGTAAACTGGTACTCGCCTGTCCAATGGCACACCATTTCACGGATATGTGTGCGATTTCGCCGCAGAAATTGCACCGCTGACTCACCGATCTTGCGCGCCTCGCTCGGCTGGAACAGTCGCTGCAAATCGCCATCGTAAGTGTCCGGGTAATCGGCCGCATAATGGGCGCGTTTGGCCGCGTAGTATTCCCCCAAGGTCATCGAAATCTTCGAGATGGCAAACGGCTTGGCCCGCGAGTGGATTTGCAACGGGCGATGCTCGAGCTCCTTCATCAAGCTGTCGATGTATTCCAATTTCTTCAGCGCGTGCCAATTCTGGTATTTCTTGCGCCACATGGCGCGAGACTTCAGCCATACGGCAAAGGTTTCGGCAAAATCTTCATCCGGGTGACTCTGAGCATACCAGCCATCCAAATGTTGCACGAAGCGCTTGCTGGTTGGATTCGGGCGATAGGATTCCGGGTAACGCTTGGTGGCGCTGCCGAACAGCTTGCGCCAACTCGGGCGCCGCTGCAGCTGATAGGCATTGCGCACTACATGCCCCATCTCGTGCCGTAGCAGCATCATGCAGTGCTCGCGTGTTCCCCCCTCCACCCCCAACATCTCTTGGCGTTCAAGCTTCATCAAACGCGGGTGAATCAGAAAGAAAGGAACCGCAATGCCAATCACGCCATCCGGCGTGAGCCACTCATCGGAGATCCAAAAGTGCGGTTTGACGCGCACATGGCGCAACTCCAAATGATAAACAAATCGATCGATACGCTCTTCGATCCACGTGCCCTTGTAAGAAAGACCCAAATCGCACAGTCGCACTTTGAGCAACTCATTCTTGCTCAATCGGGCCCAGTCGTACTTCTTGGGGGGCATCAGGGCGCAAGCCTCAAGAATTCAGGATCTCAATCACTTGCGCGTGCAGTTCGGGCACCGCCGCGACAATGGATTTGCCGGAGGCTGCATCACCGCCGTGCCAATCCGTGATCATGCCGCCCGCACCTTGGATGATGGGAACTAGGGCCAGCAAATCCCAAGGGTTCATGATCGGGTCCATCATGATGTC
>DATJEQ010000128.1:0-18269 GCA_035496495.1 Polyangiaceae bacterium | reverse complement strand
GCGGGCCGAAACACGCCGGAAACTATGGGGGCAGCACAAAAGAAGCGGCAGCGTGGAACGGCGCGCAACGTTCGTCACAACGGCGCGAAAAGGGCCTTAAGCAGCAGCGATTTCCATCCGCATGGCGAAGGGTAGAAGCTGCTCAGAGCACCCAAGGTGTGCGATGCTGCGGGGCTCGTTCTCTCATGCATATCAAGGAGTTGATTAAGGCCGTCAAGGCGGCGGATTTCAAATCGCCGCAAGAAGTCACCTTGCTGATTTCAGAAGCGGGCGTTCGGCCCCCTGAAGAGTTGGTGGCGTTGCTGCAGGCGGTGAATGAAGCCAATGGAGCGAACAGCGGCGCAGTGCCGGCGTTGCGCGTGCAGATCTTCCGCGTGCTGGCGGAGAAAGCACTCAGCCGCGAGCTGTTCGCGCCGTTTGCCAAAACGATGGTGAATGCAGATTTGGTACTGCTCGCCACGCTGACCGATTTGTTGCCGCAGGTGAACAGCTTGGAAGCCCACGATGCGCTGTGCGAAACGATGGGCTGTACGCGCCCGGAAGTACGCGAAGCCGCCGCCAAAGTGTTGATGCAGGTGGCCAGCCAGCAAGCGCTCAATTCGCTGACTCACATGGTGACCCTGGAGAAATACCAGGGTCGCTCGGAAGCGGCGGATGTGATGGCGCAAAAGGCGATGTACCGCGCTTTGCCCCTGCTGGCCGCCGTGGTGAAGCACGGTGAGCCGCGCGAGCAAGCGCGGGCGCTTAAGTGGCTCGGTGACCCGCAGATCATGGCCAAAGATCTGGCGGGTGCAGCTGCGGTGATCAAACCGCAGCTGGATAATCCGCACGAGCGTGTGGCGGCACAAGCGGTCGCCAGTTTCGCTGCGGTGGTCGACGAGAACACGTTCTTCGACAGCGCGGCGCATTTGGTCGGTTCGCCGCGGCAGTATGTGGTGATGGCATTCATCAGCGCGCTGCGCAATTACCCCACGGTACGCGGATTCGGGATGTTGGGGCGCTTGATGCAAACGGGCAATGCGGCGGCGCGCACCGCGGTGGTTGATGCGCTGCACGGCATTGGCACGCCAGAATGTTTGCCCGTGTTGGTCGAGGGCGTTTCTTCCAAAGACTTGAATGTGCGCACCAAGGTGACCGAGGTGCTCAAGGATTTGCACCGCACGGGCAAGGTGGACTTGGCGCGCTCCATCATGTGGCTCTTGCGCAGTCGCGACGTCAATGTGCGGCGCGTTGCGGTGGAGTTGGCGCGTGAGATCAAGGACGGCGGCGACTTGTTGCCCAAATTGCTTAAATTTTTGCGCGACGAGGACTGGTGGGTGCGCGAGCGCGTGATGGACGCGCTGGTCCAAATGAGTGGCCAGCGCTTGACAGAGCACGTTGTGCAATTTCTGGAAGATCCGTCAGACGTGGTGCGGCGCTTTGCGATTGGCGCATTGCGGCGACTGAAAGATCCCCGCGCTTTGGGCCTGCTGGTGCGCGTGGCCCAGGGCGACAAGGATTGGTGGGTACAGGAAGAGGCGATTTTGACGCTGGGCGATGCGGAAGATCCGCGCGCAATTCCCTATTTGGTTCAGATCCTAAAGACGAATCCGGGCGTGGCGATCCCGTGCATCATTGCGCTCGCGAAGCTCAAAGCCAAAGACGCAATCGCCGAGGTTGGCCCACTCCTCGCGGCTGCGCCCCCCAATGTGAAAGTGGCGGGCGTGCGTTTCTTGATGGAGCTGGGTGGGCCGGAACACGCGGGCTACCTTGTCGGATTCGAGAACGACCCGAGCCCTGAGCTGCGCAAAGCAATGGCCGACGTCTACACCCGTTGGCACGTCGAAGTAAAACCCGACGAAATGGTGAAAGAGGCTCTGACCGGGCTCGATCGATTGCTGGCGGACGTCGAAAAGGTGAGGGGTGACGACTTGATGCTGGCCGCCGGTCGCGTGCCTCACGTGAAGAAGACGGGCGGCATTGTGAATTTGGGAGATCAGCCGCTGCAGGCCGAGCAATTGGCGGCGATGTTGTATGGCATCATTCCAGCAGAGCATCGCGATAAGATCGACAAGTTGGAGGAAATTGACTTCTCCTACCACGTGAAGAGTTACGGGTTACGTTTCCGCGTGAACGTGTTCCGGCAACTGTCTGGGTTTGGCGCCGTGTTTCGAATCGTGCGCAATCGCATTCCCAAGATTGAGTCGTTGGGTTTGCCGCCCGTGATCAAGACGTTCGGCGATATGCCCAATGGGTTGGTGCTGGTGGGCGGCCCCACGGGCAGCGGGAAATCCACCACATTGGCAGCGCTGATCGACTACATCAACGACCACCACAGCTCGCACATTGTGACCATTGAGGATCCGATTGAGGTGATCCACGAGCACAAGAAATGCTTGGTGAATCAGCGCGAGAACGGCACGCACACCGCAAGCTTTGAGCGCGCGATGAAGTCAACGCTGCGCCAGGATCCCGACGTGATCTTGGTGGGCGAGCTGCGCGATCTTGCCACGATTCAATTCGCGGTGATGGCCGCTGAAACGGGGCACTTGGTGTTCGGTACCGTGCACACGGTGAGTGCGGATGCCAGCGTGGATCGTATTTTGAACGCATTCCCACCGGGGAAGCGGCCGCAAGTGCGTTCAATGTTGAGCGAAACGCTGCGCGCCGTGGTGTGTCAGCATTTGTTGCCGCGTATCGATCAGCCGGGGCAACGGGTGCTTGCGGTGGAGGTGATGCTCAATAACGACGCAGTGGCGAACTTGATCCGCAAAGACAAATGCTACCAAATCGCATCCGTGGTTGCGACGCACCGCGAAGAAGGTATGCAGTCGATGGATACCGCCTTAGCGACTTTAGTGCGCAACAAAGTGGTGGATGAGGCCCAAGCTTACATGCGCGCGCACGACAAGAAGATGTTCGAAGCACAGATTGCCGGCGAAGATCCCACCGCACAGGCTCAAGCAGTTAAAGCGCAACAAATGGCGGCGGCCCTGGCGGCTGCTGGGCAGGCTCCGGTGCCGGGGCTCGGTCCCGGTGGCGCAACAGCCATTGGCAGCAAGCCTGGTGCGCCGCCGGGGTCAACTCAGGTGAATCCATCGATGGCACCCAAGCAGCTATTGTCCATGCAACAACAGGGCCCGGCTGCAACGCGAAAGGGCACCTGAGATGGCGCGGCTCGACTCATTCCTGCGCATGGTGTTCGATCAGCACGGCAGCGATCTGCATTTTCACGCCGGAAGTACCCCCATCATTCGCTACATGGGGGATCTCGTGCCGTTGCCGTATCGCTCGCTCAGCCCCGAGGAAACGCAGCGCTTTCTCTACGAGATCATGAACGACGAGCAGATCGCGACGCTCCACTCCGAGCAAGAAACGGATTTTGCGTACGTAGTGCCAGGGCTGGGGCGCTTTCGCGTCAACGTGTTTACTCAAAGTCGTGGCTTGGGTGCGGTGTTCCGCGTGATCGCCGAAGAGCCGCCCACTATCGACCAATTGAAACTACCGCCTGTGGTGCGGCGCTTGGCCATGCAGCAGAATGGCTTGCTCTTGGTCACGGGGCCCACGGGCAGCGGGAAAACGACCACGCTCGCGGCGATCATCAAAGAGATCAACAACACGATGCGTCGGCACATCATCACAATTGAAGATCCCATCGAGTACATCCACGAGCCGAATCTGAGCGTGATCACCCAGCGCGAGCTGGGGACGCACACCAATTCTGCGATCAGTGCCCTGCGCGCTGCCCTCCGTGAAGCGCCCGATGTGTTGGTGGTCGGCGAGTTGCGCGATTTCGAGACCATCAATTTGGCACTGTCCGCTGCAGAAACAGGCGTGTTAGTGCTGGGAACGTTGCACACGAACAGTGCAGCGAAAGCCGTCGATCGCTTGATCAGTGCCTGCCCGGAAGATCAAATGAGTCAAATCGTGGGCGTGCTCAGCGTCATGCTCAAAGGGGTGATCGCCCAGCACTTGTGCAAGATCGCGACGGGCGACGGGCGCGTTGCAGTGATCGAGGTGCTGCTGCAATCGTATGCGGTCTCGAATTTGATCCGCGAGAACAAGATCTACCAAATCGATTCTTACTTGCAGTCCAGCGAGCACGCGGGCACCGGCATGCAGAGCCTGGATAAGGCAATTTTGGATTTCATTCGAGACAACACGATTCGTATGGACGACGGGCTCGCCATTGCCAACGACCCCAACGCGCTGCGACAAGCCATGGATAATATGATTGCGGCGGAGCAGGGCCATGTGGTGGGCTGATTTCGAACGGCCATGAGTAACGCAGTTGAGCGAGCCAAACTCCTCGAAGCGCAGGGAGATTACCGCGGCGCTGCGGCCGCCTATCTTGAGCTGGGCGAGATCGAAAGCGCAGCGCGCGTGCTCATGGTGGGGCAGCGTTTTCGCGACGCGGCCGATCTACTGATTGGTCACGTTTCGGCTTCGGGCGCGGATTTGCGCTCGATCACCGGCCCGCTGAAGCGACGCGCCATGTTGGCGGCGAACGCCTACGCGAAATCAGGCGATCTGGAACGCGCGTCGTCGCTCTATCGCATGATGGGCGAGCACGTGAAGGCGAAGGAAGTGCTCGGAGGGCAATTGCCTTCCCAGCCCAGCGCTGGGCCTGCCGCCAACGCACCTGAACGGGCGCGACTATTGCTCGATTCAGGCGACCCCGCAGGGGCCGGCAAAGTTTTCCTCAATGCGGGCATGCCTTACGATGCGGCGCACTGCTTCCAACAAGCGGGGGATCTGGAGAAGACACTGGACGCACTCGTGCGCGTGCCGCGCACTCATCCCAAGTACCGGCGCGCGTGCGTGGAAGCCATTGAAATTGCTGTCGAGCGCGACGCGTTGGATTTTCGGCTCGACGAATTCCTCAGTACGTTCTTGGACGTGCCTCCCGAAGATCAAGTTGAGGCGGAGGCGGTCTACCGCCTCAGTTGGGTGTACCGAAACAACGATCTGCCGGACAGCGCCCGCGAAGCCTTGGAGAAGGTTGCCATATTCGATGCGACCTACCGCGACGTGGCAGAGCTGCTCAACGACATGAACAGCGCTGGGCGCGGGTCTGCAATGGCCTTCGAAAAGATTGTGCGCGAAGACGCATCGTTCAACCGCGATCGTGGTGTAGGGGCGCGTGTCGCTTCCTCGCTTGAGAACCGGCTTTCTGATCTGCCGCCCCTCAGCCCGCACACGATGGCCAGCGCAGGGGGGGGTCGCAGCGCGCCGGCACCAGTTGGTTCGCAGGCGCCCAACGTGCCGCCGCAAGCGCATGTTTTGCCTCAGCCTCCCGTGGCGTATGCCGTGACGCCTCAATACGTCGCGCCGACACGTGCCGAGCCCCTATCGCCTCAGGGACCCTACACCGGCGCTGCCATTGCGCCCGGCATGGCGCCCCACGCCAGTCCACCCCGCAGCGAAGAACCGGCTTCGTTAGAAGTCGGATCGCTGCCGATAGGGACGGTGATCGACGGCCGCTACGAATTGATCCGCGAGATTGGGCGTGGGGGCATGGCGGCGGTTTACGAAGCGCAAGATCGCGAGCTCGAAGAACGCGTGGCGATGAAGTTCTTCTTCGGCGGCGACGACGCGGAACTCCTACAGCGCTTCAAGCAGGAATTGTCGCTCTCGCGCAAACTGGCGCATGTGAACATCATCAAGGTGTTCGACATTGGAACCTACCGCGGTGCCAAATTCATCAGCATGGAGCTCTTGATTGGCAAGGGATTGGGCCATCACATGCGGCGCAAGTTGGGCACGGACGTGCTGCTCAATTTACTGATCCAAACCTGCGCCGGATTGCACGCTGCGCATGAAGCAGGTGTGGTGCACCGCGATATCAAGCCGGACAATATTTTCGTCACCGAAAAAGGCGTGGTCAAGGTCATGGATTTTGGCATCGCCAAACAGCAGGCCAAGCCGGGGCTCACCCGCGCGGGCTACATGGCGGGCACCCCGCATTACATGGCCCCAGAGCAGATCTTCAGTTTCGGTTCGGTGGATCGGCGAGCGGACATCTATGCGCTGGGCATCATGGCCTACGAAATGTTCTGCGGAAAATTGCCGTTCCAGGGCGACGACATGATGCAACTGCTGCAAATGCACTTGAAAGAAACGCCGCCCCAGCCCAAGAGCGTGGTGCCCGACATGCCGGACGGGCTGGATGCGGCCATCATGAAATGCCTCGCCAAAAAGCCTGAAGATCGTTTCGACAATTGCCGGTCATTGGCCGCCGCGCTGCAAGCCGTGCGTGCCACACTGCCCAAGCCCCCGGCTGCCTAACGCGACTGGAATAACGCAAGAGTTTCGACATGTTCGGTGAAGGGGAACATCGCGTAGGCTTCGAGTGACTGGAGCGCGTAGGCGTCAGTCGTGAGCGCGGCTGCGTCGCGCAAGAATGACTCGATCCCGCAGCTCAGGTAGATGAAGCGCTTGGGCCGCTGGGTGGTCAGCGCGGCCAGCACACCCGCTTCCAGTCCCTTACGCGGTGGATCGGCTATCAGGAGATCGATGTCGTTCTTGCATAAGGCGCTCGCGACGTCACCGGCGGAACCCGGCGCCAGCGCGGTACGCACTTGGAGATCCGGCGCCAACACCGCAATCCCCATGCGCAGGCCAGTGAGCGACGCGGATTCGAGTTCGTTGAACGTGACTTGCGCCCCTCGTTGCACAAGACCCAGCCCTAGGCCACCGGTGCCCGCGTACAACTCCACCACGCGCGTGGCCCCTTTGCCCCACATGTGAATTTGCTCAACGATGCGATCGTACAGCCCCAAATGACTTTGCCCGAATGCGCCGGGCGGGAAGAACACTTGCGCGCCGCCGATTTGTTCGACCGTGGCTTCTTTGCCCATTACTTGGTGCCAATGCGGGCCCAAAATGGCGTTGTGGCGATCCGGATTGCCGTTCCAAGCAAAGCCCTGCAAACGAGCACCCAGGCGCTTTTCCAGAGCGTGACACAGCGCCGCATTCGGCTCGTATTGATCTGCGCAGGTCACTAAGACCAACTGGGCTTGCTGTGAGCTTCGTTCAACGACAATTTGCAGGTAACGAACCAGCCCCGCGTGAGCACTATCCGAGTAGGGCGGCGCCTGCAGATCCTTGAGTTCTGCCTTTATTTCCCGCGCGATGTCGTTGATCAGTGGATGGTGAATGGGGCAATTCGGGATATCGACGATTTCATGGGTGCCCTCGCGAAAGATGCCAATTTTCGGTGCTCTGGCGCGACCGCGTACGGCCAGCCGTGCGCGGTGTCGGTAGCCGGATGCAAGTCCCTCGTGCACCTGAACGGCGGGTAGTCCATGGGCTGACGCCAGCGCGTTCAATGCGTCGATTGCCGACCTAGCAATTCCCGTTTGTCCAAAGCGTGGGCATCCGGGGCAGGGAGGCCGGTGCGAGCAGTGAATATCGAGCCTCACCGCTTTCGCCTGCGTTTGGTTTGCGGATTCTTTTTGATAAAGGTCTTCTCGGCTCCCCATTTCAACAGGCCGAGTGCGAAAAGGTCTTCTATGACTTTGAGTCCGTCGGCATTGCTCAACAGCGCGCCGCACTCCGCGAGCGATACCTGCGGCGAGTCGCACAATGCTGCGATCTGTGGCGTGAGCGACACGGGCGCGATCCACTCGTGACCCTCGACGAAAAGGTGCACCTTGGCTCTTGCAGCAACGCCCTTTGCGTCCACAATAAATGCCCAGCGTGAGCCCAGCGCGTGCTTCACGATACGATTCTTGTTTGCGGCGTCGCGCAGCGTTGAAGCACTCACTTCCGCACCTGTTCGCGAGCGCGCCAGGTGCGGTTTGGGTTCCGTCATGAAGCGGGCGAACCAGCGCTCCAACTGCTGAGGAGCCGGGCGTAGGCCCCCCTCTACGAGTTGCTTCACTTGCTTGAGCGCCGCGGCATCGATCAGGCCAAGGTGCCGTTGTACGCGCAGCTTTGGGTCGGCGTAGCGCTTGGAATCGCTGGCGTTTTCGAGCAATTCCTCGACGAAGGCGAAACACAACTCCCGTTGACTGGGCGCACGGAAACCGATCGAAAGGGTAATGCTTTCGCCAATGGCCACGCCGTGGTGCGCGATGGATGGTGGCAGATACAAGATGTCGCCCACCTCCGCGACGATCTCTTCTTCAGGATGAAAATTCTCCAACACGTGGAGTTCGGTGCCCGGCAGGAGGCGCGGCTTTTTCGGGCGTGCCCCAATCTGCCAGCGTCGTTGCCCTTGACCTTGCAATAGGAACACGTCGTAGTTGTCGTAATGTGGGCCCACGGAGCCACCCGCAACCGCATAGCTGATCATGATGTCGTCGATGCGCCAACGGGGGAGGAACGTGAACGCTTCCAGCAGGTCGGCCACTCGCGGCAGGTGTTTGTCGACGTCCTGAACCAGCAGCGTCCAGTGCGTCTTGGGCATCTTGCGGAAGAAAGCCGCGCTGAACGGCCCGCGCTTCAGGGAAAAGGCGGGCCTGCCTTTCTCGCTGACCACCCGCGATTCAACCTGACTGGATCGGGCGAGTGCAATCAATGCCGCCTTGTCCACCGGGCAGTCGAACGACGCAAACGCGTTGCGGATCAGCAACGGCCGCTGGTGCCAGTAATCGCGCAGAAATTCTTGGCGACTGACATTTCCCAGTGAAAGCGGCGCGGCCAGTGCCATGACCCGCACAGCCTAACCCAGGTGGCACGCTGGCAGCCGACAGAATGAGTCAGAATGGTCACAACGAACAAAGGAGCGGTGGCCGAGCCGTGCAGCGCGTTGTATGAAGGCTGTTGAATGCACCTAGCCCGCGGAGCCAACAATGCGCGACTACTTGCTTGAGCTGGCCCAATACCCCAAGGCCCAACAGCTCGTGGAAGCTCTGGGGTTGAATGTGCAGCTACCGGTGCGCATTCGGCGGTCATCCAGTGCTTGGCGTCAGCGCATGATCCCGGGGCGCGCGGTTGCAGTCGGTGGAGTGGAGCAGGGGCAATTGGCAACCGCATTGGGCGCAGCGCTCGCAGCTGCCGGTGCCACGGCCTGGGTAGTGGGCTCCCCGCGTGCCGCGCAAGCCTACCAGCAGAGCGGCGAGTGGTTGCAGCCGATTGAGGTGCTGCCACCGGTGCCGCCAAACGACGAGCGCAAAGTGGGTGCCTTGTTGTTCGACGCAACTGGGATCACCACCAGCGACGGCTTGCGCGCGGTGTACGATTTCTTCCACACCTGGCTCGCTCAATTGGAGCCCTGTGGGCGCGTCTTGATCGTTGCGCAACCCCCAGAGAGCGGCGACTTGAACGAAGCCGCAGCGCGCGGGGCATTGGAGGGATTCACTCGCAGCGTAGCGAAGGAATTCGGGCACAACGGCGTGACGGCCAACCTGGTGTATGTGGAGCAAGGTGCGGAAGCGCGCTTGGGTGCGGTGGTGCAGTTTCTGCTCAGTGATCACGCGGCATTCATTAGCGCGCAGAGCCTGCGCGTCAGCGCCGTGGTGCGAGATAATCCCCAACCCGGCTTAGAACGCTGTCTCGCGGGCAAGGTCGCGCTGATCACCGGTGCCGCGGGAGGCATTGGGCGTTGCACGGCGGAGGCCTTGGCTCGTGAGGGAGCTACGGTGGTGTGTTTGGATCGCAGCGAACACAAGGAGGCCTTGGAGCGCTGGGTCAAGCCCTTAGGTGGCGGGGTGTTGGCCAAGGATTTGCTGGACGCTTCGACGCCGGCAGCGTTGGTACAGTACCTGCGCGACGAGCATCAAGGAGTGGACATCGTTGTGCACGGTGCAGGCATCGCACGCGACAAAACACTGCTTCATTTGAAATCAGACGCCTGGGATTCGGTGATGCGAGTGAACCTCAGCGTGGTGGCTCGACTGACCGATGCCTTCATCAAAGAGCAGGTGCTGCGCGATAATGGGCGCCTGATCACTATCTCGGCGGTGACCGGCATCACGGGCGGAACGGGGCAGGCGAATTACGCTGCGAGCAAGGCTGGGCTCATTGGCTTGGTGCAGAATCTTTCCCCGAAGCTCGCGGCGCGTGGCATCACGGCGAATGCCTTGGCGCCCGGGCTGATTGAAACGCAATTCGTGGCAAGGATACCCGCAGCTTTGCGCCAATTCGCCCGTCGCATGAGCGCCGTCGGCCAGGGGGGCCAACCGGAAGATGTGGCGGAAGCGGCAACGTTCCTGGCGATGCCCGCAGCGCACGGCGTGACAGGGCGAGTGATTCGCGTTTGTGGCGGCGCGTTTTCAGGCGCATAAAACGCCCAGTTCTGCTCCCGCTGAAATGCCCAAGGCGCGTGTTCGGTCTGGGTTTTGTCGTGATTTCTCGTGCTTTCTCGTGCTTTTCTCTTGCAGGATCAGCGCCAAAACCGCACCCTTGCGCGGTGGTTTTGCCCACGATCCGAATGAAGGCCATGCCGTGAGAGTGCTGATGCTCGGGTGGGAGTATCCCCCTCATGTCAGCGGTGGTTTGGGCACTGCCTGTCGCGGCTTGACGGTGGCGCTCGCCCAGCAAGGTGTGGAAATCGATTTTGTACTGCCCAAAATCTACGGCGAGGAGAATGCGGCACACCTGCGATTGGTGGACGCGGCCGCGCCCGAGCTGGTTGCGCGCCAAGGCACCGGGCGACTGAATTTTGCCCAGCTGGGCGTGGAGTTCCACGAGGTGCCCGCGCTGCTCGCACCATACATGAACGCGGAGCAGTATCGAGAGGTGTTGCACGCACTGGAAACGGCCATGAGCACTGCCTCGACCGCTGCCAGCGATCACCCCATAGCTAAATTGAAAGCAGCACTAGCGAGCGCGTCGGTCGCCGGTCTAACACCCTCTGGTTCCGCACTTGCGGCGCTGCCCATCACGCCCGACACGGGGCCTTCGGACGTGACGCCCCAATTCGTTCCCGATCAATACGCGGGGGATCTGTTTGCGGAGGTCGAACGCTACGCCTCGCGGCTTGCGTCCGGGCTTTCTGGCGACTGGCAGGTGATCCACGCGCACGATTGGATGACATTCCCAGCGGGCATTGCTTTGGCGCAACGCACCGGGCTGCCGCTCGTGGTTCATGTACACAGCTTGGAACAAGACCGCAGCGGGTCAGGCTGCGATCAGCGCATCGTCGCGATTGAGCACGCCGGGTTGTGGGCTGCGAGCAAAGTCATCGCGGTGAGCCACTACACCCGCAACATGATCCATCGCTTACACGGTGTTCCTCTCGAGAAAATTGAAGTGGTGCACAACGGCGTCAGCGTGCCGCAAGCCGTGGAAGCCTACCGCAAAGACGCCCAGTGGACGGGCCCTGTGGTGTTGTTCCTGGGGCGCATTACTTTGCAGAAGGGGCCAGATTACTTCGTGGCGGCCGCTGCGCGAGTCGCGAAGCTGATCGACGATGCAGTATTCGTCATGGCCGGCGTGGGGGACATGCTGCCGCAGGTGATGGCGCAGGTTGAAAGCTTGGGGCTTTCGTCGCGATTCTTTTTCCCCGGGTTCCTCAATGCCGAGGAGGTCGAGCGCATGTACTGCTTGGCCGACGTGTACGTGATGCCCTCCGTTTCCGAGCCGTTTGGCATCACTGCGCTCGAGGCCATGAGCTACAACAAGCCGGTGATCGTGTCGCGACAGAGCGGCGTGGCTGAGTTGGTGCGCCACGCGCTCAAGGTGGATTTCTGGGATATCGATCAACTCGCAAGCCAGATTGTAGCTGTCTTGCGCTACCCGGAATTGCGGCAGGCGATGATCGCCAGCGCAGGGGATGAAGTGCGACGCGTGCACTGGGATGCCGCTGCACAAACGGTGATGGGGGTCTATCAAGGGCTGTCGGCCGGCGCAGGTGCCCGTGTGGGCGATTCGCCGGGGGGCGGCTGAAGTCCATGCCCGCTGTTTGTTTTTACTTCCAGGTGCACCAGCCCTTTCGTTTGCGCGGTTATCGCGCGGGCGACATCGGCAAGGATCACGACTATTTCGATGAAGGTCAGAACGCGGCAATTCTGCGCAAGGTAGTGAATAAGAGCTATTTGCCGGCCAATCGCAAGATGATGGATCTGATCCGGCGTCATCCTGGTCAATTCCGCTTTGCATTTTCATTGAGCGGCGTGGTGGTCGAGCAAATGCATGCCTACGCGCCGGAAGCGCTGGCCAGCTTTCAAGAGCTGGTGGCTACTGGCGCGGTGGAGATTTTGGGTGAAACCTATTTCCACTCACTGGCCTCGCTTTACGAAGACGAAGAGTTTGTGCTGCAGGTTCGCGCTCATTCAGATTTCATGCAGGCCACCTTTGGTGTGAGTCCGCGCGTCTTCCGCAACACGGAATTGATCTACGACGATCGCATCGCGGGTCTGGTGAAAAACATGGGCTTCGATGCGCTGCTCGCCGAAGGTGCTGACGACGTGCTTGCTGGCCGCAGTCCCAATTTCGTGTACCAAGCGCCAAACAACGGCCTGAAGATCTTGCTCAAGAATTATCGACTGTCAGACGACGTGGCGTTTCGTTTTTCGAACGGCGCTTGGCCTGAATATCCGTTGACCGCCGACAAATATGTGAACTGGCTGCGTCGTGTTGAAGGTGCCGGCGATCTGGTGGGCTTGTTCATGGATTACGAGACCTTTGGCGAGCACCAGTGGGCGGAAACGGGCATTTTTGATTTTCTGGACGATCTACCGGGCAAGTTGTTGCGCCATAAGCAGTGGTCTTTCACGACGCCTAGTGAAGCGATCACACGCTTCAAATCGGCCGGCGTGCTCAGCTTCCCCCGTACCGTTTCCTGGGCCGACAGTGAGCGCGACGTCAGTGCGTGGCGCGGCAACAACATGCAGCAGCTGGCGCTCGAGCGTCTATACGCCCTCTCTGACGCGGTTCGGCGCCGCGACGACCCTTATCTTTCGGACGCCTGGAGGCGCCTGCAGACGTCGGATCACTTTTACTACATGTGCACGAAATGGTTTGCCGACGGTGATGTGCACGCCTATTTCAGCCCTTACGAAAGCCCGTACGAAGCGTTCATCAACGCCATGAATGTGATCGAAGATTTTCAAATTGCAGTGCTGGGAGTACCCCGCGAGCCCCTCCCGATCGCCAGCTGAGCAGCACTGATTTGGGTGGCGCGAAGCCAAGAGCAAGAGGAAAGAAAAAACAGACAATGACGCGAGCTGACGTTCTATTCGAGGTGTCTTGGGAAGTTGCCAATATGGTGGGAGGCATCCACACCGCCATTGCATCCAAGGTGCCGGCAATGGTGGCCCAATATGGCGAGCGCTACATCGCCATCGGTCCGGACATGCACCGCAACATCGAGGGGCCGCCGCCTTTCGAAGAGGAAGTTTGGGATCCGGCGCTACACGAGACCTTAGGTCAGCTTGAAATCGCGGTGCGCATGGGCCGCTGGAAGGTGCCGGGCAACCCGCGTTGCCTGTTGGTAAACTACGGTTCGCTGCATCAGAAGAAGGACGAGATCCTTTTTGGCTATTGGGAAAAGTACCGGCTCAATTCCTTGTTCGGCAGTTGGGATTATTATGATCCGCTGCTGTTCGCCCACGGCGTGGGCATGGTGATCGAGCGCTACTACGCCCAATTGTTGGTGCCCGAGCGCCTGCGTGTGGTGGTACAATGTCACGAGTGGATGGCGGGGGCCACGGTGCTCTACCTGGAGCAGCATTTGCCTGAGTTGGGCAGCTTATTCATCACACACGCCACATCACTGGGCCGCGCTTTGTCCGCCAATAACCGCTTGAGCGAACAATTCGAACAAGGTCAAGTTGACCCGGATCACCTCGCGCGTGAGCTGCACATTGTGGCTAAGCATTCCATGGAGTGCGTCGCCGCACGTGCCGCGGATTCTTTTGCGACCGTGAGCGATGTTGCTGCCGTTGAATGCGAACGATTCCTGCAGAAGAAGCCGGGCTTTGTGCTGCACCACGGCCTGAGGGACGACTACCCCGATCCCGCGTTGCGCAGCGATCAAGCCGCCCGTGCGGCGCGCGCGCGTTTGTTGGAAATTGCCAGCACAACCACGGGCGATACCTATGACCCCGACAACACGGTCATTCTTCTGAGTGCGAGCCGTTACGAATTCATCAACAAGGGCATCGACGCGTACCTTGAATCTTTGGCTGATTTGGATAAGCACTTGCGCGAGCACCCGGGTAAGCGCGTCGTGGCCTTCGGTATTTTCCCCGAAGCGCACACTGGCCCTAAGCGCGAACTGTGGACGGCGCGTGATCCCAGCGTCTTGCCGCAGATCTGCACGCACGATTTGAGGCACGAACAGAATGACGCAGTGCTCCGCTCTCTCAAAGAGCTCGGGCTCACCAACGTCGCGGGCGCGCCGGTGCACATGGTGTTCATTCCCACCTATCTCAATGGGCAGGATCCGGCGATTCGCGACAACTACGAAAGTTTGCTCGCCGGTGCTGACCTGGGGGTGTGGCCGTCGCTTTACGAACCGTGGGGCTATGCGCCCCTCGAAGCCTGCGCGCTCGGTGTTCCTTCCGTTACTTCAGACACCGGCGGGTTTGCGCGCTTCGCGGCCTCTTTTGGCAGTTGGGAGCAAACGGGAGTGCGCGCTCTCTCGCGCCAGAGTCATTCGATGAAAACGGCGGCGGCTGAGCTCAGCGAGATCGTGCTCGGCATGATCAAGATGAAGCCGGAAGAGCGCGCACGGTTGCGTCAGGCCGCGTTGCACACGGCGGAGCGTGCGCATTGGAGCCACCTGTTCGAACAACACTTGCACGCGCAAGACGACGCGGCTCGTCGCGGTTTCGAGCGCGAGAGCGAGATTTCGCCGGAGCGCTTCATCGCGCTCGCCAAGCAACGCGTTGTCACTTCGGGCGCACGCGGCGATGTCACCATTCACATGCGCGAGTTCACGGTAGTCAATGCCGTGCCAGAGCCGCTCGCGTTGCTGCGCAAGGTCGCTGGCAATCTCGCTTGGTGTTGGGATCTGGACGCCACGCAGTTGTTCGAGCGCATCGACCCGGAGCTTTGGGTGCAAGTGGGGTACAACCCCGCGCTATTGCTCGATCGGGTTCCGCAGGCGCGGCTCAAGCAGCTAGCGGAATCGACGGAGTTCGTTGCGGAAGTGTCCCGCATCCATCAACAACTCGAATCCGGCAAGCTGATCGAGCAGCCGGAAATTGCCTATTTTTGCATGGAGTTCGGCCTGGCCGGCTTCCTCAAGATCTACTCAGGCGGTCTGGGCATTCTTGCTGGTGATCATCTGAAATCGGCGAGCGATTTGGGCACACCGCTGACCGCCATCGGTTTGGCGTACAACGCCGGATATTTCCGCCAAGTGATCAATCGAGAAGGGCAGCAGATTGCAGAAGCGGATCGCACGGAATTCCTCGCGGAACCCATGGAGGCGGTGCTGGATGCGCAGGGTGCGCCGCTTACCGTCAGTGTCCTGTTTCCTAATGGTTACGTACACGCCCGCGTGTGGCGTGTGCGCGTCGGCAGGATTCAGCTGTTCTTGCTCGACACCAATGTTGAAGCCAATCGCCCGGAAGATCGCTCGATCACGAACAACCTCTACGGCGGGGACGTGTATGTGCGCTTGCGTCAGGAGTTGATCTTGAGCCTGGGCGGCGTCGAGCTGTTGCGCAAACTGCGGCTGCAGCCGCGCGCCTATCACATGAACGAAGGCCACAGCGCATTCCTGATCTTGGCGCGCATCCGCTACCTGATGCAGGACGACGGGCTTAAGTACTCAGAAGCATTGGAGTATGTGCGGCACACCACGCTGTTCACCACGCACACGCCAGTGCCGGCGGGGCACGACGTGTTTCCCGAAGCGATGGTGCGCCCCTACCTGGCGCCTTTCATGGACGCACTGCAGCTCGATTGGGAATCCCTTTTTCGATTGGGTCAAAACCCAGACAACCCCGGCGCTGGCTTCGGCACCACGCAGCTGGCCATTCGAGGCAGCGCGCGTGCTAACGGCGTGAGCAAGATCCACGGCGAAGTGAGCCGTAGGATGTTGCGTAATTTGCACCCGGGCCTGCATCCGGATGAGGTGCCGATCGACAGTGTCACCAACGGCGTGCACGTGCCCACTTGGACGGCGCCCGAGTGGCAACGGATTTTTGCGGAACGAATTGGCCAGGATTGGCGCGCGCAGTTGGGCAATCCCGGGGCGTGGGAGAATTTATTGACGCTCGACGAAGAGCAAGCGTGGCGCACGCACCAGCACTTAAAGCGCCGCCTGATCGCATTCTTGAAGCAGCACATCCGCACCACCGAGCAGCGCCGTCGACAGAACCCCACCCAAATCGCCAAAACAGTCGATGGTTTGAACGAGAACACGCTGCTGATCTGCTTTGCGCGACGCTTTGCGCCGTACAAGCGCGCCAGCCTCATTTTCCAAGATCTGAATCGCCTGGAGAAGATCTTGAGTGGCGATCGCAAAGTGGTGCTGGTTTACGCCGGCAAGGCACACCCCGCCGATCAACCGGGGCAAGATCTGATCCGCCGCATCTTTGAGATCACCCGGCGCCCTGAATTTGTGGGCCGCGTGATGTTGGTGGAAAACTACGACATCGACGTGGCGAAGAAGTTGGTTTCCGGAGCCGATATTTGGCTCAACACACCGACACGCCCACTGGAAGCGAGCGGCACTTCGGGCATGAAAGCCGCCATGAACGGTTGCCTCAATCTGAGCATTGACGACGGCTGGTGGCCCGAGGGCTACAACGGCAACAACGGCTGGATCCTGCGCCGCAACCCGGAAGTGCACGACGAGAACGAGAACGAAAGCGACGCGAACGAGATCTACGATCTGTTGGAGAGTACGGTGATTCCTGCCTACTACGAGCGGGATTCGAAGGGCGTACCGCCCAAGTGGGTGGAGATGATGAAGAGCTCCATCGCTTCTTTAGTGCCGCGCTTTGCGGCGACGCGCATGGTGTCCGAATACATGGACACGCTGTATGGCCCCGCAATCGCGGAATCCAAAGCGTTGCAAGCCGACAACTACGCCAAGCTTTACGAATTGAATCGCCTGAAGAATCGCATCAGTGAGAACTGGGAGAAGATCTCGTTTATCAATGCGCGCATTGACGGCCTGGACAACGAACAGGTCGAACTGGGGCGACCCTTGACGGTGCGCGTTGAAATCAGCCACGAGAATCTCAGTGCCCGCGATTTGGAAGCCCACGTCGTGGTGGCCCACGGGGCGCGCGGCGAACTCGAGCGCTTTGAAACCCACGCGATGGAAGCCCAAAAGGGTGCCCAAGCCGGCCACAGCGTGTGGCAGCACAAATTCATCTGCTCCGTCAGCGGTCCGCACGCGGTCGGCGTGCGCGTCGTCCCCAGAGCCCGCCACCCGGATTCAGAAGTGGATCTGGCGTTGGAGTTGGTGCGCTGGTTGTGATCGGGAGCACCTTAGGTTAACGTCCGTGCATGGCCGACCCGAATACTATCTGGACCACCCATTTCGAGCAGCCCGGTGAACCGAAGGGGTTCACCGTACGCAAGACTTGCCCCAGCGCTGCCGACGGCGTTGATGTGATGCTGGAGCAGTGGCAGCCGGGGAGTTCGGAGCCACCGCATTCACATCCCGGCGACGACATGACAGTCGTGGTGGAAGGGAAGATGTCGATACAGTTCTTCACCCGGCAAGCGGGGAAATTGGTTCCCGACGGCGTGCCACAGATCCTGAACGCCGGCGAAACGGGCTACATCAAGGCCGGTCGCATTCACGACGCCCATTACCTCACCGCGTGCAAGCTGGTGTACGTGCACGACAAGAGCTTCGGGTTCAAAGCCGAAGGCTGACTCAGACGCCTACACAGCTAGCGCGCCGAGCGGTGCGCCTTCTGCCGCGTGCCGGTTCTGCCGCGTGAGCCACCTTCGAGCCATGGTGCGGCCGGCCTCGAGTGTTCCTAAGATCGATGGGCGATCACGGCTCAGGCGCGTGGCGGGCAGCGTCGTTTCAGGGCGAATAACGCTGATTCGGCCCTGTTCCTCGAGATTCTCCAGCGCATCAAGGCAAGCGTTGTAACGCGCGGCGCGCTGAGCAAAGGCAGGCGCCAGCGCCGGGTATTTTCGATAGTAGAGGGCGAGCAAGGAAGCCGTCTTAAGGGCAGGGCGCTTACGGTAGCCTTTGGGCTGAGTGAGCACCGCGATCACCCGAGCGGCGTCGTGCTCCAAGGCTTTTTGCAGTGGGATCGAATCGGTCAATCCGCCGTCGATGTAGGGCACTCCGTCAATCGGGACAACCGGACCGTAGATCAGGGGGAGCGCCATACTGGCCTTCAACAGATCGAAGCCATTGCTGGCGTTGCAAGGGAGGTATTCTGGCTGCGCGCTTAGGCAATTGGTCGCGCACA
>DATJEQ010000127.1:0-5476 GCA_035496495.1 Polyangiaceae bacterium | reverse complement strand
GGCTCCGCCGCCCAGATCTTTGCTGATCCATTCGGAGAGCATGTGAATGGCACGTAGCGGGGCGCGCAAATCGTGTGAAGCGGCGTATACGAACTGTTCCAGCTCGGTGTTCGAACGCGCGAGTTCGGTGGAGCGTTTCTCCAGCTTGTGCAGCAGGCCCTCGCGCTCAGCCAAAGAAGCGGTGAGCTGCTGCGTGTGTTGGCGAGTGATCTCCGCGGCCAACTTCGCATCCGTGATGTCGACGCAGCTGCCAATGAAGCCGGCGAAGGTGCCATCCGGTGTGTAGCGGGGCACACCGTGATCCAAGAGCCAGCGGAACTCCCCGCGCGCGTTGCGCAGGCGGTATTCCATCTTGAAGCTCACGCGGGCCACAAAGGAATCCAGGTACGTTTTCATGCACCCTTGAAGATCTTCGAAGTACACCCCTTCGGCCCAACCGACCCCCACCTCTTGCTCCAGGGTGCGGCCGGTGAACTCCAGCCAGGTCTTGTTGAAGAACTCGCATTCGCCGTCGATGCCGGCCATCCACAGCATGGCGGGTGCTTGATCCGCCATAATGCGGAAGCGCGCTTCGCTTTCCTGCGCCTTGAGTTCTGCTTCTTTGGTGGCTTGGATGTCGCGCAGGATGAGCAGCAAATGGCCGTCATCAACGCGGGTTACCATGCCGCCGAAGTGACGCTGGGTTCCCGTTTCTGAGAGCAGGGAGCATTCGAAATTCTTGACGCCACCGGTTGCCGCGACGTCTCGGACGCACTGTTCGGCGGCCTCCGCGACCGGATGTGGGAGCAACTGGGAGAGAGAGCGGCCTGCGAAAGTATCGGGTGAAACAGAGAGCAACTCTTTGGGGCCGGCGTACTCCACGTGCTCACAATCGGGGGAAACTCGTAGAACGAACTCCCCAATCGTGTGCAGCAGGTATGACGACAGCATATGCCCCAGGTGGTGATGCTCAGATGATGACGACTCGATGACGATGCTCTCAGACTATGAGTATAGGCCTACGGATTGTCGCTGCCGCTGCATTTCGGCCAGCGCAGAGAATTTTACGCGATTCACGTCGAATTGAGGGACATACGATGCAGCGTCGGCAAAGATCATTTGGCCAGACTCCACGATCGACGAAACCAGATCCCCGCGCCGGGACAAGAATTCTTCAGCTTTGCGACGGTTTTCGGGTTCTTTCAGTGCCACCGAAAGAAGCGACCCGGACCACTCGCTGTGCCAGACTTGATCGGCGTGCAGCGCGGTGAGCATTGAATTGAGCGTGTCATCTTTCACGGTGAAGGCCAGCTCCGCCAAGTGAACGAGGAAGAACCCCGCCATCAACGGTTTGAACACCAGGGCGAGCAAAATCAATGCCTCGGTCCAGTCGTAGGTGACCAGCAGCTGCTCAATGCCCTTTCTCAGCGGCTGCCATTGGGGTTCCTCTTGCCAGATCTGGCGGGCGTTCTTGCCGAAATCGGGATGGTGCATTTGAAGTTGGCGTGTCCGGTAGGCAACGCGTTGGAGAAGACGCATTTCATCCGCCGCTTGAAATAGCGCGCAGACGGCGATCTTGCCAGCGGGTGCCATGGAGCCAATATAGGCGGCGGTCATCTGTAGGCCGTGAAGGGGAAAGCGCAACGGAGGCAATATGCGACCGAGCGATTGCACCCAGTTCGCCGCCAACTGGGCATCAGTGGCTTCCGCTTTGTCGAGCAGTGCGTCGATCAGCGCCTCGCGCTCGCGCGCTCGCTCAATGTAGGTCCGGTACGTTGTTTGACGCGGATCGCTGTAGATCTCCCAATCTTTGTACTGGATCGTGGCTGTAGCTTGCTGCGGGCCGCACCAGCGCGCGACCCGGCTTTGCACTGCAACGCCTTGCGTGGGGTAGGTCAGCAGCTTCGATGTGACGACGTCGTAGTCGCTGGGTGGAATTTCGCCCCCGGTGAGATGCCAGTAGGTGGCGGAACTCATGCTGCGCCCCCAGTGCCAACTGCAGTGCCGCCGGCTTCCCATATGGCTTGGTGGGAGTCGACCAAGAAGCGACCGCTGAAGGAGGGCATGTACAGCTCCAAATCCCCGGGGAGCAAGAAAGGCCGCCCCAGGGCGGATTCAACGGCGTCGCGCGTGATCACGCAGCGTGAAGAGACGAGCACGCGCCAATAAGAATCGCGATCGATCACCCGCACATTGGCATTCAATTGTTGGATCGCGGCGATGATGGCATCGGCGACCTCGCCTTTCTCAAGCACCGGCCCGGCCTGCCCAGCTGCAGATGAAGTTGTGCCCTCGGGGACCGTCACTGCATCACCTCACTGTCACGCTTCCGGCGTGTGCTGCGCACGATGTCCAGGCGATCCAAGGGGAGGATCCCGGCTTCAGTCACGGTCATCTCGATCTGCAGCGGTCGTCCGTTGAGGCGCATTTCGTAATTAGCGTAGGGGGCCACCCGCATGCTCGCCGCTTGGAACAATTTTGCCGCAACTTCTGTCAGAGTTTCGTGGTCCTGTGCCAGCACCACCACGCCCATGACGTCCCCTTGGAGAAATCCGTAAACCGGAACCATCATGGTGCACCTCTCAATTTGTTGGCTCTCAATTTGTCGGCTCCCAATTCAGTACGACGCTGCCTTTGGTGGGCATCTTGCCCCCACACGTTTTTGGTGAGGCCGAAGTAGCCCCGCACCAGCTCCATCAGGTTCGCGGGTGCTTTGCCGGCGAGGATGCGCTTCACCACGTCTTCATGCGCGGCGTAGCGATCTTGCTCTTGCTCGTAGATCCAGGCGCAAGGCTCAGAGCAGAACACACGGCGGCCGTCGGCATAGGTTTTCACAACGGCACTGTTGTGCTCGCAGGTGCCGCCGCACAACACCAACTGACACAGACTGCAGAAGCCAATGGGAGTCAGCCCGTGAGTGCCCCATTCCAGGTGCGGGCCGGCGGCTTTCCAGCGCTGCTCAATGTGCTCCCACATTGGCTCGAACGTGGGCCAAGAGATGGGGTATTTCTTGGCTAGCCAGCTGCGCTCTTCTTTACCGGGCACCACGAGATCGAACCACACCGTTGCGCGGTGCGTGTACGCGGCCAGGTAGGTCATGTGGTGGTAGTGATCCAGAGAGGAGAGGAACGTGTGCCAGTACCAGGGGCGTTTGAGGCCCACTTCGTCGAGTGAGCGTTGAAATTGCTCCAAGATCCATTCCTCAACGAACTCTTTGAAGCACGCGGTGCGGCTTTGGAGCGGCGTGAGGTAGTCCATCGTGAAACCGGTGACGATGGAGAAGAACAGCCAACTGCGCCAGAACCATTTGTCGACCAGATATTGGGCGTAGGCCGGATCGTGTTTCATCACGACTTCCATCACGGGAAGCCCTATTTGAGAATGACGCGCTTCATCCGTCTGAATGCTCTGCACCATTTTCTCGAACACGGTGTCACCGGCGCGCTTCGCCAGGGCGGACAGACCTACGAATTGCAGATTGGTGAACCCCGTTTCGAACACGAAATGGGTGGCCACCGCGAACTCAATGGGGTCGCTCATGAGCAACAACTCGTCGCTCAGGTGCCTGCCGGCAATGCCCACCCAGTTGTTCGAATGCATCAGCTTGTGCGTCCAGTCGAAGCCAGGATCCAATTTGATCAAATCGTGCATCAATCGCAGGGGGATCTGGGTGTGGCGGAGTTCATCTAGCGCGCCCAGTAATGCGGCGTTGCGCCATGCTGAAACCCGAGCAAAGCGCGCCGCGCGCAGGTTGCCAATTACCGCGGCGAACTCAGCAAGGGGCAGGCTGGCCGAGTGCAGCTTCAGCCCACTGATCCAGCCGGGGTCGATGCCCTTCAATTGCTCAATGCCACCGATCGCTTCACACGCGGCGACGACGGATTCTTCCTTCTTATGCTGGGTGCTGGCGTATTCGCTGAACGTCGTGTGGTAAGGCTCGTCCCACTTCTCCCAAGCCTCACGGGGAAGCCAGGGCTGTCCGCTAAGCGTCGGGGGGAAAACCCGGTCGTCGCTGACGTAACTGAACTCCCAATCGAGATCGCGGGCTAGCTCGAACCAGTCCTCGCGGCTCAGCGTCATGGATTCCCCGGCTTTCCAACAGCAGCCGCTGGAGCCAGGTACGATCGCACGGCGTGCAGCAGATTCGTAGCCAGAATGGGTTTGTACAAAACCTGGGGTTCGGCATCAAGCCGCTCAGCCATTCCCTCAGACAGCACGCCACCCGTGCAGAACACCATGCGGGTTGCCAGTTGCGGGTGGGATTCGCGTATGCGTTCGCGCAGCGTGAAACCGTCCATATCCTTCAGGGCAATGTCGCACAGAACCAAATCGAATTGAGAGTCAGTCTTGGTCAGGCGCAGGGCTGCTTGCCCGGATTCCGCCGTCGCCACGTCGTGTTCCCGTTCCAGGATCTGACGGAATACATCGAGTACCTTGGGCTCGTCGTCGATCAACAAGATGCGAGACGTTGCCCGCCGCAGGGGAACTTCCGGGGCGAGCGAAGGGCCGCTGGGCACTAGGCCCGTCCGCCGTGGGAGTTCAACCGTGATCCGCGCGCCGCCCAGCTCTGACTGCCCAGCGAGCAACCGGCCACCGTGGTGGTGCACGTGTTCGGAGCTGAGCGCCAGGCCCAATCCCAACCCTTTCGTGTTCGCTTTAGTGCTGAAGAACGGATCGAAGATCTTGCCCAGCAGTGTGTCCGGAATACCAGGCCCGTTGTCGTCGACGTGCACAAGCAATTGATTGTCCGACGCCAGAGTCTCAATGCGGATCAGGCCGTCCTCGCGGTGGATCGCCTGAGCCGCGTTCAGGATGATATTGGCGAAAACCTGCAGCAGCTGCCCTCCATCGGCTGCGACCTCCGGCGGATCGCCGAGTTTGAATACTACGCGGCACCCCACTGGGAGGCGGTGCTCCAACATGCACACCGCGTTCTTCACGACATCGTCGACGTCGATCATGGCCACGCGCTTGGGCCCTAGATGGGAGAGGTCGCGCAGCTCACCCACGATATTGGCGATGCGCTGGGCGCCGTCAATTGCGTCCTCCAGCCTGCTCTGAGCCTCTTCCAGCTCCGCCTTGGCGAACCAAGCGCCGTCGGCGTTGCCCACCGTGGCGTGCAACCCGCGCAGTTGTTCTTCGACCATCTGCACGTTCAGCATCACGTACGAGGTGGGGTTATTGACCTCATGCAGCACCCCCGCCGCCATTTGCCCAATGAAGGCCATACGCTCATGGCGCTCCAGGCGGGTTTTGAGCTGCAAGGTCGTTTGGTGTTCAATTGCAAAGCGGATCACGCTGTCGAGCAAATCCCCGCTCAAGTCATCCTTGTTGATGTAGTCGCAGGCGCCCGCTTTCATCGCCTGCACAGCGATGTTACTTCGGTTGCCGCTGGTCAGAAAGACGACGGGACCACGTGTCTCTTGCGGAAACTTCGCGTACTCCATCAAGAACTCAACGCCGTTCATTTTCGGAAGCCCGTAGTCCTACAGGATAC
>DATJEQ010000126.1:0-3137 GCA_035496495.1 Polyangiaceae bacterium | reverse complement strand
CCTTTCAGCTCCAATGAAATCTGAAGCAACACTTCACGACTCTGCCGCCCCACTACCAAGAACCGCCATGGCTCGGTCATGCGGTGATTCGGTGCCGCAAGTGCCGCTTCCAACGCACGTTGAACGACGGCCGGATCGATGTCGACCGCTGCGTAATCGTGCACGGTGGTGCGCTCCATCAATACTCTTCTGATCTCTGTCGACCGATCCACGCTGCTCCTTCTGCCGCCTCAACGCTGCCTGCACCACAATTATCGGACCTCAACCCCACAAGCGCCAGCCTGAGTCACCAGCGAGGGGTGAAACACGCCCACATCGAGAATACAGCCATATTTCGGGCCAAATCGAGCGGGTTCCGTGCGCGTTGCCTGCTGCCCGTGCCTGCACACTGGCCAGCTGGCGGCGTGCGCAGTAAACCGGGGCCACCGTGGCCCAAAACGACAGCACCGAACAAAACCACCGCCAGAGCCCCGATCAGCCTCAAAACGCCGACTTTATCCGCGCGCTGATTGAAGACGAGCTGCACAGCGGCAAACACAAGACGGTCATCTCCCGCTTTCCGCCTGAGCCAAACGGCTACCTCCACATCGGGCACGCCAAATCCATTTGCCTGAATTTTGGTGTGGCAAAGCAGTACGGCGGCACGTGCCACCTGCGCTTCGACGACACCAACCCAACCACTGAAGACATTGAATACGTCGATTCCATCCAAGCCGATGTGAAGTGGCTTGGCTTCGATTGGGGGAAGAACCTTTTCTACGCCTCGGACTATTTCGATCAAATCTACGACTATGCGCTGGAATTGATCCGTCGTGGCAAAGCCTACGTGTGCGGCTTGGATGACGAACAGATCAGGCAGTACCGCGGCACCATCAGTGAGGCCGGCCAACCCAGCCCCGATCGCGACCGCAGTGTCGAAGAGAATCTCGCGTTATTCGAGCGCATGCGCAAAGGGGAATTCCCCGACGGCAAGTATGTGCTGCGGGCGAAGATCGACATGTCGAATCCCAACATGAAGATGCGGGATCCACCAATCTACCGCATCCGCCACAAGGACCATTACCGCCAAGGCAATAAGTGGTGCATTTATCCGCTGTATGACTTCACCCACTGCCTTTCGGATTCCATCGAGCGCATCACCCACTCGCTGTGCACGCTGGAATTCGAGAACAATCGCGAGCTGTACGACTGGTTCTTGGATCAACTTCCGGTGCCACAGCCGCAGCCAAGGCAAACGGAGTTCGCGCGACTCAATTTGACCTACACGGTGCTCAGCAAGCGCAAATTGCTGGAACTAGTGAAAGATCACCATGTCTCGGGTTGGGATGACCCCCGCATGCCGACGATTGCCGGTTTTCGCCGCCGCGGGTACACGCCGGAGTCGATCCGCAATTTCTGTCAGCGCATTGGCGTTGCGAAAAACAACAGCGTCGTCGACGTGGGAGTGCTCGAATTCAGCGCCCGCGAGGATCTGAACCCCACCGCGCCGCGCGTGATGGCGGTGCTCCATCCGCTCAAAGTCACCCTAACCAACGTCGCCGAGGGCAGCGCGGAGACGCTGCACGCCCCGTATTTTCCGCCGGATATCGGCAAGCCTGGGGATCGTGAAGTCCCCTTTTCCAAGGTTATTTACATCGACCGGGAGGATTTCCAGGAGGTGCCGGCCAAAAACTTCTACCGGCTTGCTCCAGGCAAAGCAGTTCGCCTGCGTTACTCGCACGTGATCCGCTGCGAAGAGGTGCTGAAAGACGCGGCAGGAAATGTGACCGAGCTGCGCTGTGTGACGGTGCCAGACGGCGAAGAAGGCAGCGTCAAAGGCACGATTCAGTGGGTATCGGCCGCGCATGCGGTGCCCGCCACGGTGCGCCTGTACGACCGCTTGTTTGCCGATCCTGAGCCAGAGCGAGGCAAGGACGGCCCGGATTTCAAGACTTTCCTCAATCCGAATTCGCTGGTGGTGGTGAATGGCGCTCTGCTTGAGCCGTCATTGAAGAAGGCACACGTGGGCGAGCGTTATCAATTCGAGCGCCTGGGCTTCTTCTACGTCGACCCCGATTCGAAGCCCGGGGCACTGGTGTTCAACCGCATCGTGTCACTGAAAGACAGCTGGGCGAAGGAAACCCAGAAGCAACAAGGCGGGTCCATTCAACCCGAGCAACGACGGAGGGCCGCCGCACAAGCCAAGGCTCAAGAAGCCACCGGCGGGGTGCACGAGAAGAAGCCGTTGACTGAGGCGGCGCAGGTCTTAATGAGTCAGCATTCGATCGGCGCTGAGGAGGCGCTGCTAATCTCCAGCGACAAGAGCCTGATCGACTTCTTTATTTCCTGTGTTGCCCAAGGCGCGAGTCGATCCACGACGGCGAAATGGATCGCCAACGAACTGTCGCGCGAGCTGAAAAGCGGCAGCCTGAGCACGCTCAAATTCGGCGCAGCCGAGTTCGCTGAACTCATGCAACTCATTGATAGTGCAGCGATTTCCGGAAAAATGGGCAAGGACATCCTAGCCACCCTGGTGGCCTCCGGTGGCTCACCCAAGCGCCTCGTTGAACAAAGCGGCGCGCAGCAAATCACTGACCCCGCTGTGCTCAATCCCACCATCGCCAAAGTGATCGCATCACGAGCCGATCTCGCCGACCGCTACCGAGCCGGCAACCCCGGCGTGCTCGGCGCCCTCGTCGGCATGGTGATGAAAGAAACCCAAGGCCGCGCCAACCCAGCGCTGGTCAATGAGCTGTTGAAAGCCGCGTTGGCAAAGCAATAAGCCTGGCCCTTCCGTAGCTCCAGGCAATCTTGTGATCCACTGAAAGTCGTCACAAGTGAGCTATGCCCGGGACGTTTCGCGGTGCTGCACCAGAAACCGATCGAACGCCGCCGCCTCTTTCTTCGACCAAGCCCCCGGCATCCCCCTCAAATTGCGCCGCTTAACAGACTCGTCGCCGCTGCCCGCAAGTGCCTCCAGTGCGACCTGATTGACACTCTTTCCCAGCTGCCTCGCCTTAGCTTTGAGCGCCCGATCAAGTTCAGGTGGAATATTATGGATCCTGTGCTGCATGTGAAAAATGATTTCATATGCGTGCGCTCAATGCAAGCACGCGAAACCCACTCAAATCGCCACTAGCACAAGTTGTTGGCGGCCG
>DATJEQ010000125.1:0-9642 GCA_035496495.1 Polyangiaceae bacterium | reverse complement strand
CCGACATGGTGCTGGCGGACGACAACTTCGCGAGCATCGTTGCGGCGATCCATCAAGGCCGCGGCATATTCGACAACATTCGCAAGGCATTAGTTTACCTGCTTGCGGGCAACGCCGGAGAACTGCTGTTGATGCTGACCGCTTCGCTCTTGGGGTTGCCGCTGCCCCTCTTACCGTTGCATTTACTTTGGATCAATTTGGTGACGGACGGTTTTCCCGCGCTGGCCCTGGTGATGGACCCAGCGGACGCTGACGCGATGACTCGACCTGCGCGACACCCGAGCGAGCCCCTGCTGGGGCGGGTGGAATGGACTTGGATTGGGTTGACCGCAGTATTGCAGACGGTTGCAACACTCGGCGTGTTTCTTTGGGCACTGCGCACCACAGATCTCAATCAAGCCCGGAGCTTGACTTTCTGCCTCATTGTATTCGAGGAGTTGCTGCGTTCCTTTGCACTACGCAGCCCCACGCGCGTCTTCTGGGAGATAGGCGTGCTGGGTAACCGGATGCTGGTTTCAGTAGTGATATTCTCCGTCGGCGTGCAAGTTGCGTTACATCACCTTCCGTTCACGCAAGCGTTGTTCAAAATTAACGAATTGTCCCCCAGCGACTGGCTGAGAACGGTGCTGATCGCACTGGGCCCCGTGACAGTGCTCGAATTGAGCAAGCTGTACCGTCGCTCAAAGCGGAAGATCAAAGCGCTAGCGTGATGGTGTCAAGAAGGCGCGCCAGCCGCCGTGGTGTGTGATGTCGCGAGCACCCTCGAGCGCGAAGGGCTCACACAGAAAGCCCTTCACCGTTTTCCCATTTTCCAGAACAACAGAGCCAATGGTCATTGGAGCGGGAACTTCCGCGACAAAGCTGCCAAATGCTTCAGCAGTGAGCGCCCACAATTCAACGTCAATGCCGGCCCCAGCAAATCCAGGCGACAACACCAAGCCGGGCTTTGGGGGAACCGTGTTGAGCGCGTACAAGCGGTACTCCCCACTGGTCTTGCAGGTTTGGACCAGCCGAGCTCCACGACTGGTCAGCTGATGATTGAGCGGCTGCCCACTCAAGTGCGCACCGGCAACGGCAAGAATGATCTCGTTGTTGCCCGCAATGGCGGGCGGCTTTTCACCGCAAAATTGCGCTGCAAATTGCAGCAGCGCAGCCTCTGCCCAGGCCGCACTCATCAGGGTGACACCAAACGACAACCCGGTGTCCGTGAAGCCCGCGGGTACAGCCACGGCGCTCATATCCAGCAGGTTCACGAAATTAGTGTACCGACCCAAGTTCATATTCAGTTGCAGCGGTTCTTCGGCAACTTGCTGCAGCGTGTAGCTGGTCGGCGCTGTGGGCAGCAGCAGGAAATCCACTTCACGCAGAATTGCCGCGGCCTGTTGCTGCAGGCCAGCCAAGGCGTGTTGCGCGCGGAAGCAATCTGCAGCGCTGAAATTCTTACCTGCCAGGATGATTTTGGCCACCGTGGGATCGACAGCTCCCGGATGCTCCTCGATGAACTGGCCCACTGCGGCGTAGCGCTCCGCCACCCAAGGTCCAGCGTAGAGCAACTCCGCCGCGGCGAGGAAGGCGGTGAGATCGACGGACACCGCCGTGCCTCCCAGTCGCACACAGCGCTCCACCGCTTGCCCAAAAAGCTTGGCGTAGGCGCTGTTACCAAAGAACTCCAATTGCCCTGCTTGCGGTACCCCGAACTTGAACGCACCGGCGACACGCACCGTGGCAGTCGGGGCTGCACGGGAGAACGGATCCGCCGCATCAAAAGCGCGTACAATGTCGAACAACAGCGCTGCGTCCCCCACCGAGTTCGCAAAAATAGAAACGCAATCCAGTGAGCGACACGCAGGCACCACGCCTCGGGTGCTCAAGGCTCCGCGGGTCGGCTTGAGCCCCACGAGCTCATTGAAAGCAGCAGGAATTCTGCCTGATCCCGCTGTATCCGTGCCAAGTGAAAAACACGCCAAGCCCTGGGCGACGGCCAGCGCTGATCCAGAACTGGAGCCGCCCGAAATGTATTTTGCATTGAACACCGACGAGCAAGCGCCGTAGGGCGAACGAGTGCCCACCAAACCAGTCGCGAACTGATCCATATTCGTCTTGCCGATCAGGATCGCACCGGCCTCGATCAATCGCTTTACGACGGGATTCGATTGAGTCGGTGTGTAGGCAAAGTCAGGGCAACCTGCACTCGTCGGCATGCCGGCAATGTCGATGTTGTCCTTGACTGCGAACGGAACACCGAACAGCGGCAGATTTTCACCCTTTGCTTTCCGCTCACGCGCGCTCTGTAACGCGGTGAGCGCAGCCTCCTGTGGAACCACCTCAATCCAAATGGGGCGTACCCCAAGGACGGCAATGCGCTGGTAGATCAATGTGAGGAGCGCTTCGGGGGTCAAATCTCCGCTGTCAAAGGCGGCTTGCAGCGTGCCAATCTGCAACTTGGGTTGAGTGGCGCGCGTCATTGGATCTCAGCCCTCTTCACGTAGGGCCACCAGCGCTTGACCTGCGCTCACCGCGCTGCCTTCCACGACCAACACCTCAAGCACAGTGCCGCTCGCGCTGGCTTCTATGGCGATCTCCATCTTCATGGATTCGATCACGACTAACACATCTCCCCGAGTCACACGGCTGCCGGCTGCCGCTCGTACCTTCCACACGCTGCCCGGCACGTGGCTTTCTACCACATGCGCGTCGTTAAAGCGCGCGGCCAAGGGTTCATTGTTGGCAGCCTCGGGGGCTTGAGCATTGAAATTGATCTGCCCGCTTTCAACCCAGCGCTGACGCTCCGCTTCAAAAGCGCCCTGTTGTTTGGATTTGAATGCCGCGATCGATTGCTTCTCCCGTTCCAAGAACGCCAAATATTCACGCAGTTTGAATTGCTCTTCGCTGATCTTCAGATCCAGCTGCCCCAAGGGAAACGCTTCGCGCATCTCCAACAATTCATTCGCTTCCACCGGATAGAAACGGATCTGGTCGAAGAAGCGCAGCAGCCACGGTGCCTGTGCAGTGAAATGTTGCGTGCGGCGGAAACGATTGAACATCTGCAAGGTACGGCCCACGAATTGATAACCGCCGGGCCCCTCCATGCCGTAGATGCACAGGTAAGCGCCCCCGATCCCCACAGCGTTTTCCGGCGTCCAGGTGCGCGCCGGGTTGTACTTGGTGGTCACCAGTCGATGGCGCGGATCGAGCGGCGTCGCAACGGGGGCACCGAGGTAAACATCGCCCAAACCGAGCACCAGGTAACTGGCATTGAACACGATTTCACGCACCGCATCGATCGACTGTAACCCATTGATTCTTCTAATAAATTCCAGATTACTGGGGACCCAGGGCGCGTCTTTGCGCACGCCCTGCATGTACTTCTCAATGGCCAGCTGTGTCGCAGGATCGTCCCAGGAAAGCGGCAAGTGCACCGTGCGGGTGGGCACCACCATCTCATCGACCGCGGGCAACTCACGCTCGGCCGCACTCAACCGATCGATCAATTGCCGTTGTGACAACTGCTTACTGTCGTAATGGATCTGCAGCGATCGAATCCCGGGGGTGAGGTCAATGATTCCAGCGAGGCGCTGGGCGATCAGCCACTGCATGAGCGCGTGCACACGGAAGCGCAACCGTAAATCCAACACCAACGGGCCGTATTCCACCAACAAATACTTGTCGCCACTTGGGCGATAGACCACCTGCGGCGCGTCGTGCGATTCGGCGATCTGCTGAAGCACTGCACTCGTTATCTTATGCGCCGCAGGGTGGACCTCAGGGCCGATCTCCAGAAGCTGCACTGAACGGTCCTGCGCGCGCTCAAGCTGAGCGGCCTGCTCCAACGTCATGGGCATGAAGCGGACTTTGTCGCCTGGGCGCAGTTGACCCATTTTCCACAGCTCCGCTTGCACGATCGTCGCGGGGCACACAAAGCCCCCGAGACTTGGGCCATCCGGGCCCAGAATGATCGGCATGTCGCCGGTAAAATCCACCGTGCCGACCGCATAAGCACAATCGTGAATATTCGAAGGGTGCAAGCCCGCTTCGCCGCCATCGGTTCGTGCCCAGTGTGGCTTCGGCCCGATCAGCCGCACCCCGGTACGAGCGGAGTTGTAGTGCACTTCGAAATCCGCTGCGAAGAAGGTTTCGATGTCTCGCTCTGTAAAAAAATCCGGCGCACCATGCGGCCCGTACAGCACACCAATTTCCCAACGCGTGGCGAGCTTTGGGATCAAGTTCGCTGGCAATGCCCGCGGCTCGGAATCGGTATTACCCGATGTGCAGATCCGTAATACGTCGCCCGTGCGCAGCACACGGCCGGCGTGGCCGCCAAAAAGACCAAGCGTGAAGGTGGAACGACTGCCCAAATACTCGGGCACGTCAATCCCGTGGCGCACAGCGAGGTAGCTGCGGCAGCCGTGCCCTTCGACTTTTCCGCAGCGCAGCACCTGCCCGCGACGCACGGAAATCGGCTCAAAGAATGCCATGGGCTGATCGTCGAGCGTGACCTTCATCGGCGCGCCGGTGAGCGCGATCACAGTATCTGCGGCGAAACGCAGCGTGGGCCCCGAGACGGTGAGTTCAAGTGCTGCCGTGCCTTCTTCATTACCAACAATGCGGTTGGCTAGACGGAACGACAGATGATCCATCGGCCCAGAAGGGGGAATGCCCACGTCCCAGAAACCGAGGCGCCCCGGGTAATCTTGAACTGTGGTCTGCGTGCCCGGCACCAAGACGTCGAATGTCGCGGAGCTGTAAGGCAGCGTTTTCAAAAATGAGGTGGTGATGCCGCCAGCGCGAAATTGAGGACTTGCCGCAATGGCGTGCAAGTAACCCAAATTGGTTTCAATGCCGCCCAAGCGCGTTGCGGCCAACACGGCCTGCAGATTGTCCAACGCGGCTGCGCGATCCGCCCCATGGGTCAACAGCTTCGCGATCATGGGATCGTAGTTGGGCGGCACTTCGCTGCCGCTTTCAACCCAGGTGTCGCAGCGAGCACCAGCAGGGAAGGCAACTTCCGTCAGCAAGCCCGCACTGGGCTTGAAATCGCGCGCCGGATCTTCTGCGTACACACGCACCTCAACGGCGTGGCCCTGCGGCTGATGCCGATAACTCGACAGCGGTGAGGCGTCGCCCGCAGCCAACCGCACCATCCACTCGACCAGATCGATACCCGTTACCAGCTCGGTAACGCCGTGCTCAACTTGCAGTCGTGTGTTCACCTCTAAAAAATAGAATTGCGCCGCTTGTTGATCGTAAACGAATTCAACAGTGCCGGCTGAACGGTACTTCACCGCGCGCCCTAATTTGACGGCGGCAGCGTACAGCGCTTGCCGGGTGCCATCGCTGAGGCCAGGAGCGGGCGTCTCTTCGATCACCTTCTGATTGCGGCGTTGAGTTGAGCAATCTCGCTCCCCCAGGGTGATCACATTCCCCTGCCCGTCGCCAAAGATTTGCACCTCGATGTGTCGGGCCTGCTCGACGAACTTTTCTAAGAATACGCCGCCGTCTTTGAAATTCTTGGCACCCAGTGCGCGCACAGAGTCGAACGATTGACGCAAGGCGGCTTCATCGCGACACAGCTGCATGCCAATGCCCCCGCCGCCAGCGGTGCTCTTGAGCATCACGGGGTAGCCGATGCGCGCTGCTTCCTCTGCCGCTTGCGTAGCGTCGTTCAATAGCTCCGTGCCCGGAAGCAGCGGCACGCCCAGCTCTTGCGCGAGCGCACGCGCCGTGTGCTTGACGCCAAAGCGCCGCATTTGCTCCGCGGTGGGGCCAATGAAAGCCAGCCCCCGACGCTCCACCTCGGCCGCGAAGTCCGCGTTTTCACTTAGAAATCCGTAGCCCGGGTGAATGCCCTGTGCCCCCGTTCGCTGAGCGATGTCCAAGATCAAATCGCCGTTCAAATAGCTCTGCGCCGCAGGCGCGGGGCCCACACAGAAGGCCTCGCTCGCAGCGCGCACATGCAGCGAGCCGCGATCGACCTCGGAATAGATGGCAACGGATTGCACACCCAACCTATTCAGGGTGCGGATCACGCGACAGGCGATTTCCCCGCGATTTGCGATCAGGACTTTGTTGAACATCTCGTTCTGCGTCGGTGTGTCAGGGCGCATCCCCTGCGCCCCTACAGTCGATTACGCTGCGTCCCAAATCAATAGGCGCACGGGCGTGGGGTTGTAAGCGTTGCACGGATTGTTGAGTTGCGGGCAATTGGAAATCAACACCTGCACATCCATCGCCGCTTGCAGCTCCACGTAACGCCCGGGGCCGGAGACGCCGTCTTCGAAATCCAAAGTGCCGTTTTCCTTCAAGGGGACGTTCATGAAAAAATTGATATTTGCGGTCAGGTCGCGCTTGCTCATGCAGGCAAGGTGCGTCTGGATCTCCAACAAGAACGTATCGCGGCAACTGTGCATGAATTTCTTTTCGATCGCGTAGCGCACCTGGTTGGATTCCGCGGCGCAAGCGCCGCCCACGGTATCGTGTCGCCCACAGGTATCAGCCACGATGGTGAGCAGCGTATTGCCCTCTGTGGAAAGAATCCGCGTTCCCGTCGTCAAGTAAACATTGCCCTGCTCACGGATGGTATCGACCGCGCTGTAGCGATCCGAAGGATCATTCGCGTTGTAAAAAAGCGTGTCGACCGCTTGATTGCCCTCCAGATCCACAATGCGGAAGACTTGCCCCTTCTTGACGATGTGGCTCCAGCCGCGTCCCGCTTCGAGCACTTCGTCGTGAACGGCGGAAGTCGGATTGCGGGCGCTTTCTTTGAGGGTCATGGGTGCACTCTGTAAGGCTAGGCAAAGTAACGCCGAGTGAGCTCGAAGGCGCGTTCATTTTCAGCGCTGGAATGCAAACTGGGGTCAACCTCTGTCGCTGAAAGGCCGGCACGCACCGTGAGCGACACCGCCTTGGGGGCGTAATGGGGCGACGGATCCAGCGGGTGGGGTGTGTTGGAAAGAACGACCAGCGTATTTAGCCCTGCGCGCAGCTCAACGAAGTTGCCGGCCTTAGAGTTCCCCGGTGCAAACTTCAGATTACCGTCGTTGTCAACCGCGACTTTGACGAAGAAATTCACATTCGCCACGATGTCGCGTTTGCCCATTTCGTACTTACCAAGCTCCGTTAAGAAATTGTCGCGACTGTTGCGAAAAAAATCATTGCGCAACTTCTGGTAGCTACCCTCGCCGTATTTGGCGCGCGTCATCGCGGCGTTGCTGATGCCGGTGATGGTGTCGTGCCAACCGCAGGTATCCGCCACGATGGAACACAGCACTCGCCCCATATCCGAGTAGAGGCCCGCACCCGTGGTCAGGCGCGCGATGCGTTGTGCCTTGAGCGTGTCGGGCATGTTGTAGCGCTCCAGGGTGTGATCCGCGTTGTAGAACAGCGCGGCCACACAGCCGCCGCCATCCACATCCGTCAGCCGCAAGACTTGCCCGCTCTTGAGCACGCGTGACCACATCTGACCGGGCCGCAGGGGCTCTTGCAGAATCAGACCATTGGCGGCTTGATCGAGGTGGGAAGCTGACATGCGCGGGCCGTCCTTTGTGGGGCGAATCTAGCAAGCGTTCACGCGGCGCGATAGGCCTTGGCCGCGCCCGATTTCTCAGCGGAAGGCGCATGGATCAGCTCTTCCAGGCGCTTTTTTGTGGCCAAGAAATGACCCGAGAGGAACTGTTCTTGTGAGCGTTTGCGCGCCACCGGCACCTCAATGATTTCAAGAATTCGACCGGGACGAGCGCCTAACACCACGATGCGATCCGACAGATAGATGGCTTCATCCAAATCGTGAGTGATAAAAAGAATTGTCACATCCACCGCTTCCCAGATCCGCAGCAGGTGCGCTTGCATGCTGCAGCGGGTCTGAGCATCGAGAGCGCCGAAAGGCTCATCCATCAGTAGAATGCGGGGCTCGTTGCATAGCGCGCGTGCAATGGCCACACGCTGCTTCATGCCGCCGGAAAGCTGTGATGGGTAGTGATCCGCAAAATCCGCTAAACCCACCAAATCCAGCCACTCCATCGCGGCGCTCTTGGCTTTGCTGCCACTGACGCCCTTCATTTTCAGGCCGAACATCACATTGCGCTTGACCGACAGCCACGGGAAGAGCGTGTAATTCTGAAACACCATCCCGCGATCTGCCCCTGGGCCCTTGATCGCTTTGCCGTCGACTGTGACGTTGCCTGAAGATGGATAATCGAGGCCCGCCAGAATCCGGATCAAAGTGGATTTGCCGCAGCCGGATGGCCCGATCACGGAGATGAATTCGCGCCGACGCACTTCGAAGCTGACACCTCGAAGCGCCTCCACCATTTGGCCGCCTGCGTCGAAGCTGCGGTGCAGGCCGTTGACCGACATCACCAGCGGTTGTTGTGTCAAATGGGCAAAGCGAGCGGCAACCTCTTCTGAGTGATGCCGGTAATCGGGAAGCTGTAATGCGTCGTTGTAGCTCATGGTGCTCTCAGGCAATGGTGCTGGGTACAACGCTCGCCGCAGTGCCGCTGCGTCGCACACCGCGTATCGCACGCAGTAATTTGGTGTTGCCGCTTTCCCAGGGGAACAAATATCGGCCGAGCCAAGCCAAGAACTGATCCGTGAGCAGCCCAACAATGCCGATCATGATAATTCCGGCGTAGACATTGTCGAAGTGACGGTAACGCTGTTGTTGATACAAGAAGGCGCTAATACCGGACTTCTCACCGATCAATTCCGCGACCACCAGATAAGTCCATGCCCACCCGATCAGGATGCGCATGTCACGAAACAGGTTGGGCAGCGCGCCGGGGATCACGACATGCCACACCAACTGGCGGTTGTTGGCACCTAGCGTTTGCGCCGCTTGCAACAGTGAGGGTTCGACTCCACGCGTGGTGTTGGCCACCACCAACACCATTTGAAAAAACGTACCAATGAAGATGATGGCCACCTTCGGCGCATCACCCAGCCCCAAAATCGACACCGCTAAAGCGCCGAATACGGGCGCCGGCATGTAGCGGATGAAATCGACAAAGGGCTCAAATATCCGAGAAAATAGGGCGAAAGTGCCGCACAGAATGCCCAGAGGGAAGCCGAGCAAAGCCGCCCAAGCAAAACCCCAGAAGATCACTTTGCAGCTTTGCCACAGGCTTTGATGGAGCCAGTAATCGCCCTCGCGCTCGGGGGGCGTAGTGAACGCGGTGTACATCGCGCGCGCCACTTCGTGGGGCGGCGGCAAGAAGATCGGGTTGACGCGCTCGCCGCGAGCGAGTGGGGCGTGGGCTGCGGCGAGTTCTTCGTTGCGCGCGATGAATTCTGCGCGCTCGACGCGTTGACCCTCTGCCAGGTACGCGTAAGTGCCAGGAACACTGGAATCTCCCGGATCTACAATCAGCACTTCAGGGTGCCAAACGAACGGCACGTAACTGATCACAGCCCACGCGATCAGTGGCAAGGCAAACGCGAGAAACCCCGCCCACAGGTGGGCTCTGGGGGGCAGCGGCTGACGAACCGCCAATAGCCCTGCCCCCGGCCTGCGCGCGGCCGAGGGGGGAGCGATGATCGATTCGTCAATTTCGGGAAGAGCCATGTTCCTGGCTTGCTTGGCTATGCCTCGCCGCGGCTTTACTTCGCTGCCTCCGCAACCAAACTGGGATCGAGGTAATCGTCCGT
>DATJEQ010000124.1:0-8842 GCA_035496495.1 Polyangiaceae bacterium | reverse complement strand
AGATCTCTCGCGTCGTGAACTCGCGGCAGGGAGCATTTCGCGCCTGTTATGAAACGGCCGCGAGCCACGAACCGAATCTTCGCGGCGGGGTGACGATCAGTTGGACTGTGCAACCCGGTGGCAGCGTGGCGGGCTCTCGCGTCGTCAGTTCAAGCCTCAACAACGCTCGCGTCGAGGGCTGCATCCTGCGTCAATTCGCGCGCCTGCAATTTCCCACCGCCGACAAACCCACCAACGCTACGTGGCCGTTCATCTTCAAACCGGGCGGCAACTAGCGGCGATTTTGGCCGGGCTGTTCTTGGGGGCGTAATCCCCCGGTGCGGGGGCGTGGGTGTGGGGCTAAGGCCCCCACAGGGTGTTGCATTGCTTTGCTATTCGAGCATTTCCGAGCCCCCGTATTGGCACGGCGGTGGCATAGTGATTGGGCGTGTTTCTCCGTAAGTCAGCTCAGATCGCAGCGCGCTTGGCGCTGATTGGCAGCGCGCTCATGGGGGCGGCTTGCAGCGACCAACACGACGAGCGCATGGATCCCGAGGTGGTGGGCATGACCAAAGGGATTGCCCCCATTTACAGCGACGGTGAGCTCACACTGTACGAAGTGAAACACAGTTTGCAGTTGCCCTTGATTGGCCCGTCAGATGGGCAGCTGCACGCACTGTATCAGCAAGCGACGCCTCCTTTCGATCGTGCGCCGTTTATCACGGATCAGGATCTGAAGGTGCAGGTGAGCTTCACGTTGAGCAACCTCGACGGCGATCCCAGGAATCCGGGGCAGAATGATCACGCGGTCGACGTGTTGATCGATCCGTGGAACGAATTCGGTCGTTACTGGCCCGGAATGCAGGTTATCGACGCGAATGAAGGCAAGGTCCAGCCCAATCTTTCGGGTATCAACGAGCGCTATTTGCTGCCCGGCACGGAGAACGGAGAAGCCTCGCGCATCTCGGGCACATTCACCTTCGACGACATGGACGAGCTCGCGATCGATTTCGCCACCGTGATGAACATCATCAAGAATTTTCAAGATGTTCCGGTGATGGACGGCGAAACGGATCCAAAGGTGACCTATACCAATCATGCCTTCAGTCGCGCCAATCGCAGCTACAACAGCCCACTGGTCGCTCCCTATCGGCCCAAGGTGATCCCCGGGTTGGTGGGTTTCGACTTTGGCCTGCGCACGGAGGAGCCCGCGAATATCGCGCTGGAGGTGTTCGTCGAAATCGTGGATGTGAACGGCAATCGATTGACCAGCGAAGTCGCAGGTCGCCCGATGCCCAAGCCCGACCAGCAGATCACTGTCGGCGCGGCACTGTAGCTGTAGGGCGCGGTAGGGGCATTGTGCTAGGAAGCCTTGCATGGCTTCTTTCACTGTGCAGCGCAGCGGTGAACCCGCGCTCGCGTGCGCTGTGCATTTTCCAGAAAATCGACCGCACGCGACGGTGCTCATCATTCACGGTCACGGTGAGCATCAAGGCTGCTACCGACACGTGATCGACGCCTGGCTGCAGCGTGGCTTTGCAATAGGCATTTTCGATCTGCGCGGTCACGGCAACTCGCAGGGCAAGCGCAGCCACATCACTCATTTCGATGACTATGTGCACGACGCTCAAGCGGTGCTCGCCGAGTTGGATCGACAAGGGCCCTGGCGCGACGTGGGAAGGCCGATCATTTTCGGTCACAGCCTCGGCGGTTTGATCTCGATCCAGCTGATTCTCTCTGCTCAAGCGAACTTCCGAGGTTTGGCGATGACCTCGCCGTACCTGGGCTTGGCCGTGAAGGTATCGCCCATTGCATTGTGGCTCGGTCGCACGCTGAGCAACGCCTGGCCCACATTCACCTTGAACACGCCCGTGAAGAGCACGGTGCTCACTCACGATCCCGAAAAGAAGGCCGAGTGCGACGCCGACACCCTGCGCACGTCCGCCGTCACCGCCCGATTTTTCACCGAAGTGGAGCGAGTGCAACGGCTCACTCTGAGCACCGCCAAGGACGTTCGCCTTCCCGTATATTGTTTAGCCGCCGGCGATGATCGGGTCGTTTCTGTGAAAACGACAGAGCGCTGGTTTGCCGATCTGGGCAGTGAAGAAAAGGAACTGCGCGTTATTCCGGGGGCGTTCCACGAGCTGTTCAACGAAATCGACCGCGCACGCCACCTGAGCGCTACGGCTGATTGTTTCGAGCGCTGGGCCGCCAAGCCCTGACGAAGTTCGCAACGTCGCGGTCAGTCGTTCAGCGAATCGTCCCAGCGGCGTCCATCGCTGCAACGGCGGCCTTCGGGGCGCGCGGGGAAGAGTCGGCGATTGCTCGCTCCTCGACGCGGGAGCAAGGACCGCGCGCCGGTGCTTTCTTTGAACTGCGTTTGCAAATCGCTCAGAGACTGCGTGCCCGCCTTTTTCACTGCGTGCGCGTGCTTGCTACACAGCGCAACGACGCGGTTTTCAATCCGCACGTAGCGTTCGCTTTCGACCTCCGCCCCAGGCCTGTTTTGGGCGCAAATTTCACAGGGTCGGCGCATGACCCCAAGCTAAAGGCGCCACTTGGGCGTGGGCAAGTTTTCAGCTCGCTTTGGGCTTTGCCTGGCGCCCGGCCTTTTGCTCCGCCCAGCGGATCACAGCCAATTCCGGCTGGCTGCCGCTCAGCCGCCCCAGCTCTTGCACGCCCGTGGGGCTGGTCACGTTGATCTCGATCAGTCGCTCGGCGATCAGATCGAGGCCGACAAACCACAGCCCCAATTCTGAAAGTCGCTTGCCCACGGTGGCGACCAATTGCTGTTCGGTCGAGGTCAATGTCGTGGCTTCCACTTGGCCGCCCACATGAATATTCGCGCGCAGGTCGTCCGAACGGGGCACACGACGGATGGCGCCGAGCACTGTGCCATCGAGCAACAGCACGCGTTTATCGCCCGCGAATACTTCCGGAAGGAATTGTTGCACCATGCCGAGGCGCGATCCGTTCTCTGTGATCAAGTCGATCAAGGCGCGGTTGTTGCGATCACCGGTTGAGAGCGCCACAACGCCGCTGCCGCCCGCGCCGTCGAGCGGCTTGAGCACGGCCTTGCCGCCCACCTCGCTCACAAAGGTGAGCAGCTGCTCGGGATTCGAACTGACCAAAGTGGTGGGCATGAATTGTTCGAATTCAAAGGCGAACAATTTTTCATTGGCATCGCGCAGAGCACGCGGGTCATTGATGATCAGGGTGTGCTCCCTGACCAGCTCCAGCTGATGCGTGAGGTGCAAATAGTTGGAGTCAAACGGCGGATCTTTGCGCACGAACACCGCATCCATCGCGGCCAGCGCATGGGGGGCCTCTTCGCCCAAGCGCAGGTGGGGGGGCTGATCGCTGACCCAGATCTGTTGAGCCAGCGCAGAAACCGCGCGCCCTCGGTTGAAAACCTGCTGCGGCAAGCAATGAAAACAGTGATGCCCCAACTGCTGCGCCCCGCGCATGAACGCGAAACTCGTGTCCTTTTGCGGGTGCATGGTCTCGGCTGGGTCCATCACGAACAGAAAACGCATGGGGTTTCCTTTCTGGCTGGCTTCCGTCATCCTAAGCCATGCTCGGCATTCTAAGAAGGGCTCAACGGGGCGCGTGGGCGATTGCGCTGCGCGTTTCATTGGTTCTTTCGCTGATTCTTCCGCTGGTTCTTTCGCTGGCCAAGGTCGCCGCAGCGGCCCGCGGGCACAACGCGGTGGCAACCGAACACCCGCTGGTGACGCTGGCGGCAATGCACGAATTGCGCGCTGGGGGCAACGCGGTGGACGCTGCGGTTGTGGCGGCGCTGATGGCCGGTGTCGTCAATGCGACCTCCAGCGGCATTGGCGGTGGCGGCTTTGCGCTGTACTGGGACGCACACAGCGCTCACCCCACCTTGTTAGATTTCCGAGAAATGGCACCGCGCGCAATTGACGCCGCCGTCTTCGAACACCGCCCCTTTGCTCGAGAGCAGCGCGGCAAAGCGGTGGGGGTGCCCGGCGAGATCATGGGCCTGTTTGAGTTGCACCGACGGTTTGGCAAACGCCCTTGGGCGGAGCTGGTGCAGCCAGCCATTGATGCGGCGACGAACGGATTTGAAATCGGTCCGCACTTGGAGCGCATGCTGCATTTTGAAGAAACGCACCTGCGTGCGGTGCCCGGTTTCGCGCAACTGTACTTCGGCGACGCTTCCGGTTCATTGCAACGAAAAGTGAAGAACCCAGCGCTCGCCGCGACGCTGCGTTGGGTTGCCGCATTGGGGCCGGCGGCCGTGTACGACGGCCCCGTTGCCGCCGACATCGTGGCAACAGTGCAGCAGGCAGGCGGAGCACTCAGCTATGACGATCTGCGTCACTATCAAGTGATCGATCGCGAGCCGCTGCACATCAGTTGGGAAGGCTACGACATTTACACCATGCCGCCCCCCTCTGGCGGTGGGCTCATGCTCGCGGAGATCTTGGGCATGTTCCCAAAGAGCGAGCTCCAAGGTTGGGGTGTTGACGGCAGCGTGTACGTTCACGAATTGGCAGAGGCGATGCGCGGGGCGCTCGTTGATCGTTTCCTGCACTTAGGGGATCCGGCATTCGAGAACGTCGATCTGGCGAGGCTGCTCGATGTCGAGCGGTTGAAACGTCGGCGCGCCGCCATCGACCCGGACAAGACAAGGAACCTAGTGCAGCTCGCGGCGGAAGAGCACGGGACGCACCACCTGGTGGTGGCCGACGCCGAAGGCAACTTTGTTTCCCTGACCACCACCGTCAACGACCCATTCGGCAGCGAGTTGATGACACGCAGCGGAATCGTGCTGAACGACGAACTCGAAGACTTCACCTCGCAGCGCGACGTCGCGGCGCTCGGTTTGAAAGAAAGCCCCAATCGCCCGCGCCCCGGTGCTCGCCCTGTTTCCAGTATGACGCCCACGTTGGTGGTGAAAGACGGCAAGGCCATGATGGCGCTGGGTGGCTCAGGGGGCATGCGCATTGCGGGCAATGTGACGCAGGCGCTGTTGGCCCAGTTGGTATTTGGGCTTGCTCCGAAACAGGTGACACGTCGGCCTCGCTTTGCGTTGTCGCTTGCGGGCCCCAGTGTGCTGCTCGATCCGGGTTACCCTCAAGGCCTCAGCGATCAGCTGAAAGCTCGCGGCGAGATCCCGGCGCCATTCGACAACGACAAAACCGGAGTACAGCTGATTGTGCTGGACCCCGATGGCTACCGCGCCGCGTCAGATCCGCGAAAATTCGGCCTTGCTCAAGCGCAATAATCACTCAGCGCAGCCACTTCGCGCTGTGGGGCGAAGGCCAGAAAGCCAGCACAAAGGCCAGCCCTACCAGCACAAGAAGCATCAGGCCGATGTTCGCCATCTGGTGTCGTTAACGAATACAGGCGACCAGCTCGGCGCTCTGCACGTCGTCGAAATCCGTGGCCACCGCGTAACCAATGCCGGTGCGCTCGCGTGCCGCGATTGAATAGCCGCGGCGCTCACCGACATACACCGGCAGATCGTGCACCACGCGCTGCTGCAGCTTCTGATGGATCGGGTATCGACCAGAATTGTACACGTAGAGCGTCACCCAATGCCCACCGACGTTGTAGCGCATGTACGCGGCGCGGTGATTGCGCACCGGCACCACTGAGGCCCCTTGCCACTGGGGCAAACCCAGGCGCGCGGATTGAGTGTCGTTGGCCCACTGGGGCTCATCAAAAGTAGGCAACCGCACTTTCACACCCACCTCGCGCTCTAGCTGGGGCACCAACTTGGCTTCCGTCAACTGCGGCGCGGGCGGTGCTGAGTGATAGTCAATCAACTCATCTAATACCTCATCGAGCGGCAACACGTCAGCGGCGTTCGTTTGGCGCGCGGTGGTTTCAGTCTCACTCGTCATTGCAGGGCGCTTCATGCCCACCCAGAACAGGGTGCAAGCGGCGGCCACCAACGGCGTCACGGTGCGCCAGGAAAGTGGCCCCTGTTGCGCTCCCATGCGCGCCATGTGCTGGTTCTTGTCGATGCGCGCTTGTTCGGCCGCGAGTGCGCCTTCAATGCGTGCCAAGAACTCCGGCGATACGCTGGCCTCTTCGTGCACCGCAGCCTTCAGATGATCTTTCAATTCGTAGATAGCATCGACCACGCTGCGACAGTGTGCACATTCGCTCACGTGCTGTTGCACGGTCAAAGTAAGCTCGGCAGTCAGCTCACCGTCCGCATAGGTGTCCAGCAGTGCCGCCACTGTGCTGCACGTTGCGGTGCCAGAAGCCAGCCCAGAAGTGGACCCAGAAGTGGACCCAGAATTTGGCGTCGTGCTCACAGCGCCCTCCGCTTGCGGAACTCAGTCAGATCCACGGCATTGGAGTGTTCGTCACTGTCGATCGCCTCAGGGGCCACTGAATTGAGCACGCCCAGCTCTTGCAGTTGCGGGGCGGGCAAGGTGGCGGTGAGGTGCGCCTTCAATTGCTTGCGACCGCGGTGCAGTCGGCTCATCACTGTGCCCAGCGGGCAGCCGACAATATCCGCAATTTCGCGGTACGACATTTCCTCGACATCAGCCAGCAACACCACGACGCGGAACTCTTCCGGTATGCTGTCAAGTGCACGACGCAACTCGTCGCGCATCATCGGTCGCATTGCGGCTGCTTCCGGATCGCGCAGGGACGCCAACGACGCGCCCCCCACCCAACCCTCCGACACGGGATCGACGCTGGGGTTTTCCATCACGCTGCGCGCTAAGCCATCGCGACGGTAGCGATTGATGAAGGTGTTCTTGAGGATCTTCAAACACCACGCGCGCAGATTTGAGCCCTGCTCGTATTGCTTCCAGGCGCGCAGCGCCTTCACACAGGTGTCCTGCACCAGATCTTCGGCTTCCGCCTTGTTCTTGGTCAGCCGGGAAGCGACCGCCAGCAGGCTGGGTAACTGGGCCAGGATTTCCTGGGAGATTTCGGCTGATGCGGCGTCCATCGTGAGTCGTCCGGGGCTGCTCTTGGCAACCCGTTGAGCCTAGCGCCTATTCCTTGTCTTTTCCGCTGCCGCCCTGACGCCGCTCGTTTTCCAATTCTGCTACTCGGTCGTTCAGCCTTTTGACCTCTGCCTGCAGCTCACGAATAACGGAAAAGTCCGGTAATATCGCGCGGATACGCTCGTCAATGGACTGCTGCCACTGCTCGATGGTCCGCCGGATGGCGCCCGGCTGTTGTTCCTTATTCACGTCTGCCTCGCCCCTGTCCTTAGGGTCGTTACCGGCCTCGCCCTCTTTGGCCATCAGCTTGCCTAACGGGCCTTCCCGCAGCGACGTCAATAATTTTCCACCTCGGCTGCGAATCAGTGTTTTCAGCGTTGCCAGGGGGATGCCTCGGGGCCTGTCCTTCAATTCCTCTGAAATGATCAGAGCCAAGGTGACCTCGGTTTTGTCTTCCTTGGTGGCGTTGTCTATGATCTGCACTTCTATGCCGTCGCGCACCATCTCCGCGATCTGAAGCAGGGTGACGTAGCGGCTCTCGATGGTGTCGTACAGTTTGCGGTTCGAATAACGCTTGATCACGCGAACGCCGGCAGTGGCGGCATCCTCAGGCGCGGGGCCCTGCGTGGGAGAAACGTCGGTCATGTGGTGGGTTACCGCAAAGAGCTGTGTACCACGTCGCGCCTGGCCGTGACGGGTGACACCAGGAGCTGAGGCTGCACAAAACGCAGTACGATATTCACCCACATTGAAAATGTATCAAGCCGACTGCTCAGCTGAGAAAGCGCCCCGAATTTCACCCGCGAGCGGGTCACAGGGTATAGGCAGGCAGTGAGTAGCTTCTTTCGCCTCTTTTTGTGCTGCAGCCTGCTCTTTCTCCTCGTGGGCTGCGACCGGCAGGAGGCCCCCATGTTGCTCGACGTCACCGGGCTATCACCACGCTCAATCGAGGCCGGCGACACCGTGGAGATCAGCGGCGAGGGTTTCCCCGAAGGAAAATCGGCGAGCGTTACCTTGGAGGGCGCGCTGTTTCGCGCGGGGCTCGCCAATCTGGAAAATTTTCACAGCACATTTACGGCGCGCGTCGACAGCCCGCAGCGTCTGTCATTCGTCGTGGGTGCGCAGCTCGAAGAGGCGTTGTCGCAAGCCGAGCAGAGCACCGCGCACGCGACGTTCCGTGGACGAGCGTTGGTGGCTTTTGCTCCAAAATTGATCGGCGCACCTCCGGTTGAAGGCGAACTCAAAGATCTGACTTTAGAGATCTATTCCTCCGGCGCGGCTGCGGTGCCTTCGAAAAACGACGCGGGCTCCGCCTCCGGGCTGCTCACGCTGCTTGGTATTGCGGTCGAACAATCGAGCGGGCAATTGCATGTCAGCGGGCTGCAAGCGGGGCGTGCGGCGCGCGCAGGCGTGGCGCTAGGAGACACGGTGCTCAGCGCCAACGGGGTGAGCGTCTTCAGCGCCGCCGATCTATTACCTGGTCAGCAAGAGCGACAGTTGACGCTGCTGGTGAAGCACGCGGACGCCGCAGCACCCACGCGCATTCAAATCAGTGTTGACGGATTATCGGCGGCGCTGCCCGGCGGATTCACTGGGGTATTCGCTATTGCGTTGGCCTCCGTGCTCTGGCTGTTTGCACTTTCGTGGAAGCTGCCTTTGTGGCAAGCGTCTGTTGCCACCCAGCTGTCTAAGGCTCGCAAACAATCGAGCGTCGCGTTGTGGGCACTGTTCGTCGGGTTTGTTGTGACGGGGATAGAGCTGCGACCCGCGCTACAAGGCTTGCGTCCGTTTGTGATTGTGATCGCCGCGGCGTTGATCGCGTTGCTTCGACCATTGCTGGGTTTTTTTGGTGTTGGATTCGCGGGTCGAACCGGGTTCAAGTTTCGCGCAGCCACGGCGGCTGCGGTGAAGATCCAATT
>DATJEQ010000123.1:0-5361 GCA_035496495.1 Polyangiaceae bacterium | reverse complement strand
CAGTGTATCGATTTAGCAGCTTCAATCAGCGGCTAGTGGGTAGATATCCAGCAAAGAAATGCCCACACTTCCGGACATAAGCGAGCTGGCGGAGATTAGGGAGAGCTGAAGTATGACCAAAGTCGAAAAGCGGTCGATCCTTGGGGGGGTGTTCAGGTGCACAGCAGGAGCCGCTTTTGCGGCCGGCGCACTATTTGCGGCGGGTTGCTCCAGCTCGGGCGACGCCCCCGGTGCCAGCGGTGCCAATAACAACCTGGGCAACACGGGCGGCAGCGCGGCGATGGGTGTGGGCGGCAGCACCGTGGTTGGTGCGGGCGGGTCAACAACAGTCGTAGGCGCAGGCGGCGCGGGTGATCCCCCGCCGACAATGCCCGGCGATCCGGGTCGCGTGGGGCTGCATCGCTTGAACAACCACGAATACAACAACACCGTGCGCGATGTGATGGGTGACACCACCGCGCCCGCGACGGATTTCTTGGCGGAAGAAGGCTTAAGCGGCTTCGACAACACAGCAGTCTCACTCGGCATGACTTCGGGGCAATTTGAAAAGTATTTCAACGCGGCCGGCGCGTTGGTGACCAACGCATTTGCGAACCCCGCTTGGGTTGCGGCGAACATCCCGTGCACTGCAGCGGCCGCGAGTGATGCCTGCGTGGGCACTGTATTGAATGGTTTGGGCATGCACATCTACCGTCGCCCACTGACGGATGCTGAGAAGACGGCGGCAATGGGCGTGTACAACGCGGATTTCACGCGTGCCTCCGACGGCACCGCGGCGATGAAAGAAATGATCCGCGCCATGTTGTCTGCGGCGAGCTTCTTGTACCGCGCCGAGGTGCCCACCGATCCTGCGTCGGCCGGGCCGCAGGCGCTCAACGGTTACGAAATGGCGTCGCGCTTGAGCTACCTGCATTGGAGCACCGCGCCGGATGAGACGCTGTACCAGCTCGCCGCTGGCGGCGGATTGGCCGACACCGCGACGTTAGAAATGCAGGTTGATCGCATGTTGGACGACGCAAAAGGCGCTGAGTTCAACTCGAACTTCGGCGGCCAGTGGCTCGACATCCGCAAGCTCGGTCAGCACAGCGTGACTGCCACCATATTCCCCACCTTCAGCGAGCCGTTGCGCGCCGCCATGGAGACGGAAGGTTACATGTGGTTCCAAGAATTCGTGCAAGGCAATCGTCCCATCACGGATTGGTTCACCGCAGATTTCAACTACGTCAATGGCGCGCTGGCGCAACATTACGGGTACACGCTGCCCGCTGGCGCGGATCCGAATGCGTTCACCAAGATGGAAGTGCCGGGCGATGCGCGTTCGGGCTTCATGGGTCTTGCGCATTTCCTAACCGACACGTCGTTTCCCGGTCGCACTTCGCCCACCAAGCGTGCGGTGTGGGTGCTAGAAAATCTGATGTGCACACCGCCGCCCCAGCCACCACCGAATGTGCCGAAGTTGGAAGCAACGGCGGAGCCGAATTCCGGGTCGGTGGATCCGGCCACCATTGTGAACGTGAAGGCGCGCTTGGAAGCGCACCGGCAGGACCCAATGTGCAACAGCTGCCACCAGTTGCTCGATCCACTCGGCCTTGCGCTTGAGAATTTCGACGGCATTGGCGCCTACCGCACGGCCTACAGCAACGGGGAAGCCATCGACGCTACCGGCTCGTTCCCTGTGCACGCTGCCGACGGCACCACAACCGCGATGCCATTCACGGACGCAGCCACACTGGCGGCATTGTTAGCCAGCGATGCGCGCTTTACGCCCTGCGTCAGCAAGCAGGTCTTTTCGTACGCATTGGGCCGCGTCGCTGGGCCGAGCGACGACGCCTACCTCGCGCAGATCAACGCCAATTGGGCCACCCGTGGCGGCTTGACCATCCGCAATCTGCTCAAGAGCGTCGTGACCAACGACACATTCCGCTTCAGCCGCGGTGAGGCGCCCTGAGGGCCCGCAGAGATTTAAAGGAGCGAACTCAGATGACTAAGCCTTGGATGTCTCGTCGCAATGTTGTTTCCCGCCGCAATGTCCTGCGCGGCATGGGTGTATCCCTCGCGTTGCCGTGGTTGGAAACGTTCTCACGCCCGGTACGCGCGCAAACGGCCGCAGCGCCCACTAAGCGCTACATCTTCGTGTACTTCCCGAACGGGGTCGCGCACGATTACTGGCCTGCTGCCGGCTCGGGCGCAGCCGCGGGTTGGACGATGTCGCCGCTGCAAGAGCCGCTGGTGCCTTACAAGCAGTACCTGCAAGTGCTGACCAATGTCGGGCAAACGGCATTGTTCGGCGGCAACCCGAACCCCAGCCATTCGCAGCTGTGCGCGCCGACCATGACCGGCACGGTGTGCGACGCCGCCTTGCCGAAAGTCGGTGGGCCCAGTGTGGATCAGGTGCTCGCGCAGCACATTGGCATGCAGACGCCGTTTGATTCATTGCAGACGGGCCTGTCGACCATGAGTTCGTATCCTGACGGGCGCGATCCATCCATTTCACGCAGCATTTCTTGGAAGGATGCCAGCACTCCGCTGTACAAAGAGGTGAATCCGCAAGCGCTCTTTGATCGCCTGGTGATGCAACTCGGGCCTTCCGGCAGTGCGGACCCTGCGGCTATTGCCGCGGCTCAGCTGCGCAAAGATCGCGACATCAGTGTGCTGGATTTCGTGCACGAAGATGCGCAGTCGTTGCAAATGAAGCTGAGCTCAAGCGATCGCACGCGATTGAGCCAGTTCATGGATTCCGTGCAAGATCTTGAGAATCGCGTGCAACTGATCATGCCGGGGCAAAGCGGCCAAATGGTGACGGTGCAGCGGCCGACCTTGACCGCGACGTACACCGAGCGCACCGGCAACGACATCAAGTCCATCTCGCCCGATGATCCCATGGGTTACAACCGCGACACGCACGCAGAGGTGATGAACGATCTCATCACCATGGCCTTCCAGACGGATCTGACCCGCGTGATCACCCACATGCTGGACGACGCGCGCAGCGATTATCACTACAATTTCCTAAAGCAGCGCACCTTCTCGGCAGCCGGCTCAATGGAAGTCAACCAGCAGCTCGCCACCCCGCTGAACGGTGATTTGCTCGGCTATCACGCCCTGCAGCACGACGGCGATAGCAATGACGGCTTTGCTACCGTCAATTATTGGCTGGTCTCCAAGTTCGCTTCATTGATCGATCGCTTCTCGAAGACGCCCGATCCGCTCGACGGCACGAAGATGCTGATCGACACCACCTTCATGCAGTTCCAATCCGGCATGCAGGGCAGCAACCACGAGGCGGATATGTTGCCCATCGTGCTTGCGGGCAGCGGTGGCGGCTTGTTCAAGCAGGATTATCACAACGTGTTCGCATCCGAAGTTCCGCTGGCCAATGTGCACCTCACGGTGCTGCAAACGGCTTTCGGCCTGACGGATGTGACGAGCTTCGGCAACGGGACTGCCACGGTGCCTGAACTCTTGGCGTAAGTCAGCGCGACAATTGCAGCAAGCCGCGCAGGAGATCTGCGACGGTGCCCGTGACGTCGTTGTCCGTCCAGTATTCGTTGTGGGAAAGCGGATTCCATGAATCCAACAGACCGCCGACGTTGATCGCCCGATCTTCACTGACGGCTTTGGCGTAATCTGCGCTCAGGGGTTTTAGTGGGAACCCCAACACGTCGTCGGGATCGTACAGATTGATCCAGCGTGCTTTTTCTTGCAGCGCGGTGGGTGAAGTGCCCGGTTTGAAATAGTGAACGAGATCGGGCGCTGGAAAGCGGATCGCCTGCAAATGTTCATAGGCCAGGGTGAAGAGCGGCATGTTGCAACCCAGGGTCACCATGCCACTGAGTGTCAGTCCGCGTTCGAACGCGTTGTCGCCATGCGGCTTGCGCGGATGGGTGGGGTGCTGCAGATCCCAAATGTGGTTACAAACGATGTGACACCCCAATGAGTGCGCCACCACCACGAGGGGCACATCCTCTGCCAGCATTGGCGGCTGCTGCAATTGCGACTTTACAATCCGCTCTCTAAGAAAGTGCAGATTTTGGGCTACAATTTGATGGATTTCCTCGTAGGTGTTCTTGCGATGCCCGGCTGAAGGCACGCGTTGATAGGCCACCGCGTCGCCCAGTGTGCTCACCACGAAACGGCGTAGCGATTCCCAGCGGTCACACTCCGGCGACAAATCCTGCAGCATTTTCTGTTCCCGAGAGGCCAGCACAGGAGCCCACCAAACCGGCTGCCAACACACTTCGCGCGCTAGCTCGCCCAGTTGGTTGCCCACTTCAGCAATCAAGCCGTCGGAAAAATCTTGTGTTTGGGTGCCGATGCCGTGCAGCACCAGCACCCCCAGTCGGTAGCTCACGGCCTGCAGCTTACGGCTTAGGCGGCAGCTGCATCAAGAGTTTCCAGAACGCAGGCGCGGTCAGCATGTCCTGTGGGCTGTGGCCGCTGCCATTGTTCGTCATGCACCACACTACGGGGAATGCGGTCGGGCAACCCGTGTACGTCTGACAATCGGGGAACATAGGATCCCAGGGCATAGTGTCGGTTCCGGTGCAGCCATTCTTCGTCAAGATGCGATCGCGCGCCGCTTCGATGCCCGGCAGGGGATTGGTGTTGTCCGGCTGATCGTGAAAAAAGATCGCGGCAATGGGATCGGGGCATTCTGGCAACGGCGGCAGGCCGCCCGCAGAGCTACCCTGAACGTGAAGGATATTCGAACGGGCACAGCCGAGTAGGTTGGCCAACCAGCCTCCGCTGCTGAATCCACCGTAGAGAATGCGCTTCGTGTCAATGCAGTACCCCGCGGAAACCTCTGCGTACATGGCGTCGAAATAGTCGAGCTCGGGCGAGGTGGCCGATTCGGTCATGAAGCAATCGCGCCCTGTCACTTCCGCGCTGATGTTCAGGCCCACTACGATGGCATCCGGGCCTGCCGCATTCTGAATTGGAATGGACATATCGCCGCTGCCGCCACAACCCGGGCCCATGATCGTCAGCGGGTAGGCTCGCGTATTGTCATAACCTGCGGGCAATCTGACGAAGAAGGAGCGTGCGTGCCCCAGTACCGTGAGGTTGTGCAGTGTGAACATCTCCGGCGTGTCGGTCGCGGCAGTGCCGCAGCCCATGCTGGGCACCGCGCCCGGCAACCCGGCGCCTCCACCGGTACCGCTGCCGCCCTGCGCTTGACCCCCTGCGCCACCCGCGCTGCCCCCGGTGCCACCACTACCGCCCGGGGTGAGCGCAGTCGAACCCCCGCTGCCGCCAGTGCCACCGGTTGCAGGCGTGCCTCCGTTGCCCCCGGTTGTCATCGCTCCACCGGATGCGACCGTGCCACCACCTCCGAGTGTGCCCGCGGCACCCGTCGCAGTG
>DATJEQ010000122.1:0-3247 GCA_035496495.1 Polyangiaceae bacterium | reverse complement strand
GGGTGTTCAACATAGCGTGCGGCCAAAGAACGACTCTGCGCGAGCTGTATGCTGCAATTCGCCACGAGGTTGCACAGTTTGACGCGAGTGTAAGGGATCAGGCGCTACGCAGTGAGGCACCGCGCCCCGGCGACGTACCGCATTCGCTCGCGGATATCGAGCGTGCCTGTAATGTCCTCGGCTACCAACCGACCCACAATGTGATGCAAGGGCTCAAGCGTACTGTCGCGTATTACGCCCACGCTGTGCGCTCCGCTGGCACGACGGATGCATCGTCTGTCAATGAACCTATTGTCAACACAGTCAACAATTTATGAATTACACACGAACGGACGAGGGCGCGAGGACGATCTTGCAGATTCGTGGAGAGCTTGATGCACTTTCCGCAACTGAGCTGCGCCCACTACTGGACAAGATAGTCGCCGATGCGCGAAGCGACGTGCAAATCGATCTATCTGCCTTGCGCTTGATCGACAGCTCGGGCGTTGGAGCGTTGGTGTCTTTGTACAAGCGCACCAGGGCGCTGGGCGGCCAGGTGCAGTTCAGTGGCGTGACCGGCCAGCCACTTGTGATATTCAAACTGCTGCGCCTCGATGTTGTCTTCGATCTGCCACCCGAATCGCTAGGTACTGAAGAACCAGAGGTCGAATCCTATTGATCAGGAACTACGCTCATGGCGTACGCTCATGGCGAAAGCTTGCTCACATAAGGTTGCTCATTGCTGCCAATCGCGGGGAGCGCGCTGAGCGACCAAACCACATTGTCACAGGGATCGATGGCGACGCGGTGCCCAGCTCCAATGCCGGACTCAGGCCACTCAGCACGACGCCAAAGCGCGCTACCGTGTGGATCCAATTCGGACACGACGGGAATGCGGTAGGGAGGAACTCCGCCGGGAAGTGCGCCTGAAAAGACGACGTGATTCAATGAATCGACGGCGACACCCTGCAACTCGCGCATCGGCTCGAACGACAGACTCCACAAAAGGCGCCCCCGCGAATCGAATTGCGTGACGAAGCCCGCCGTTTTGCACCACACCTCTTCGGGGCACCTGGGAAACTTAAGCGCTCCAGCACCGAAATCCAGCGCGCCTTCGAATACTCCAGCGATTATCACATTATCCGAATGGTCCACCGCAAGCGCTTGCCCCTGCTGCAAATCTGCGGCGTCTCCAAATCGGCGACTGAAAACGTGGTCTCCATTGGGCCCGAGCTTGGCAACGAACACATCGCCGCCGCCGCTGCTTGTGAGAGGCCCCCCACCGAAGTCAATTGCTCCCATGAGCGTGCCAGTGAGGACGACATTGTCTGCCGAATCCAGCGCAACGTGCCCATAGAAATTCTTTGCCCACACTATGTTGTCCTCGTGATCGATCTTAACCGTGCCCAGGCCGCTGCCCGACACCACAAGGTTCCCCAGCGAATCGACGGCCAGGCTCAGCACGTCCTCGTCACTGGTGCCACCCAGTGTGGTTCCGTGCAGAACCTCGCCGCGTGGGCTGAGCTCAACCACGTACACGTCTGTGCCGCCGTTGGAGCTCAGTAACTCGCTTCCCAGATCGAGCGTTCCTTCCAGCTTTCCCGCCACGTAAATATTGCCAATCCGGTCGGTCGCCACAAGCTGCCCGAACGGTTTGGACCAAAGTAGGTCGCCATTCGGATTGAGCTTGCTGGTTTGAGTGCCAGAGCGAGCCAGCAGCACATTTCCCCAGGCGTCACTGGCGACACCGGTGATCTCAACCCGATCATCGAAGCTCTTCAACCAGAGTGCAGAACCTCCCGCAACACCACCGGCGTCGTTCTTGTCACGCTTGGGGCATCCGGCCCCATGCAATGATTGGGCGTCAGAACTCGACTGAACCGCACTGACATCGCCATCACAAGCAACGACGAGTGGATTGACGAGAAACAGACAAGCGACGATCGGACGCACATTTTAAGCCCTACAAGGTCCATGCCGAGCACAAAACATACTGAGTTAATTGTACCCTATTGCTTGCGGGCGCTCTATCGAGCAGGTTTCCCCACCCCGTGCTGAAGCCGCTGGTTATCGTCGCCCTCCTTATCGGTGCGCCAGTGCTCGCCCACGCCGCTGAGCCCACGGTCACCCCGCGACCTGAGCACGGGTATTTCAGTGTGGGTAAACCACGTTGGTTCATCTCAACCAAAAGCGATATTGGTATCCTCTACTTGAAGCCGTACTTTTCCGCGGGCTACGGGCGACCGCATTGGATCTGGGCGGGGATCGACGCGAACGCAATCCTCACGATGGATATGTTCCAGTCTTACGCTGGCGTTCGAGCGGCGAGTCCGATCATTGATCTAGCTTTCGGCTTCCGTGACACTTGGTCGTTCCACCGACCATTCCTCACTCCCGCAGCGTCGTACTCGTACACTGACGTGCAACGAGCGCCCGGGCGCAAAGCCCGCTACTGGGCGTGGGAAGCTGAAGCGGTGGGCGTCGCGCCGTTGCCCTACTCCGCTCTGGTCGCAGATCTAATAGCCATTAAACTGCTGGATAAGCCTTCCTCCCGCTTTCTGTATGAGGAGTCGTATCGCGCAATCGTGGCAGATAGCATGTATGCCGTATTGCGTGTGGCAGCCGTCGCGCGCCTTTTGCATGAGAATGCGTTGAAGATTGGCGTGCTGGGGGAGCACGTATTCGAGACAGGCCGCAGCTCACCCGTATTTCGTGTGGGGCCGATTGCGGCGCTGCAATTGACGGATCACTTGGAGATACTGGGGGTTGCGACCTTTGCGGTAAAAAGCCCCGATTCGCTCGGGCTAACTCTCGGCACCTACGGTCTCGTCGGCTTACGTTACCGTTGGGCTACCGATGAACCCGATCCGAAGTTGCCCTGGCAGGGCACTTTCATTCCCTGAAACACGAAGCGCCTCGCATCGTGTCACTTTTGCTCACTGGTTCCTAGAGTGGGGCAATTCGCGCGGATTGGGTGAGTGCATGTCTTCGCGTACCGGTTAGCATTTGGTGCGTTTGGACACAGCGATCGAGCGGTATGCGGTTTGCACGGAACACCCGCCGAGGTGGACCATGGCAAACATACGACGCAGTGAAGACGCACCCTTGGCACGTAGGTCGGGAGAATGGGATCCGTTTCGCGGCATGCGCGAGCTCATGGCGTGGGATCCATTTCGCGAAACCTTCGCTCAGCTGTGGGGAGGAAGCAGCGGGTTTGCACCGGCGTTCGACGTGCGTGAAACCACGGATCGCTACGTATTTCAGGCAG
>DATJEQ010000121.1:0-7801 GCA_035496495.1 Polyangiaceae bacterium | reverse complement strand
GCTGATGGGAGCAGCTGGCAGCAGCGAGAGCAAAGTCTCAGCGCTGGCTCGGCTCAGCAGCCACCTTGGATTTGGTTTTCCTAGGAACACATCGAGCTCGATCTCAACGATCAATGGCTCCAGAGCGAGGCGTCGCGTGCCGCTCTTTAGCACCGGTGCTTTGATGCCCGGCGACCTCGTTCCGGAGGCCTTGGCGCCCGGTTTGGGTGCAATGCTGGATGCCATCTCGTAAGTAAGGGCGCAAAGAACGATCCGTTGCAGGATCTGTCGGCATTTTTAGCTCACAGCCTTCAACACGCAAATGAAGATCGAAATCGTCACCTTCGGCTGACAAGTCGTTCACCTGAGTCTAATTTGCCCCAGCGCGTCAGCTGCGACCCGGGACGGATGAAGCCGGCGATCCACAGGTTGCTCGCAGTTCGTCCTCGGTTCAATTGAGTTAATTCTAAAAAAAATGCTCCAGGAGTTCTCTAAAGTGCCGTAAAGGCCACCCCGTTTGCCGTCACGGTTTTCAGATTATCTTCCAAAGGCGCTGAGAGCATGAAATATGCTGGAAACAAGCGAATGGGTGTGTAGGCAAGGGGCACACATGTCGCTGCTGACACGACGATCAAGCTCGCCCGCGCTCACAGGCCCAACCAAGTGGATCAGTTAATAAGGCAGGCCCGGGATGTTGAGATCAATCGAGCGCAATTGGTTGCCGCCGGTGACGAACAAAGTCTTTCGATCGGGCCCGCCGAACGCGACGTTGGTCGTATCGGGGCTGTTGATGAGGCCCAGTTGATTGCCGTCAGGGTCGTACACCAATACCCCGCCGCCACCGCCGTTAGCGAGATAGAGGTTGCCTGCGCAATCCGCGGTCATGCCGTCGGAGAACGTGGCAACGAATGTGCGCCCGTTGGAAGGCACGCCCGCGTCGTCCACGTCGTAGACCAGAACGGCGTCCGTTGTACTGATGTATAGCCTTGTTTGGTCAGGGGACAAGGTCATGCCGTTGGGGCGATCGAGTGCGTCGATCATGGTCAGCGTACCGGCGGGATCGCGACGGTACGCGGCTTGTGGCAGCGTTTGAGTGCGGTAGCCCACTTCGTAGGCCGGATCGCTGAAATAGATGGTGCCGTTGTTGTGTACCGTCAGATCGTTGGGCGAGCTGAAGTGGTTGCCCATGTAACGGTTGATCACATCGGTGGATTGTTTGGTGCTCAGATCGTATTCGGTGATCGTTTGCGAGTAATGCTGCGCGGCGAGCAGGTTTCCATCGGGCGCGATGGCGAGACCGTTGCTGCCATTGCCTTCAATGAAGGTGCGGCATGCGCTTGCTAAGGGGTAGCGGACGACATTGCCGATGAAGTTGCTGGCTGCGTTGCCCTGTTCAAAATCTGAAAAGAAGAGAGCATTTTGATTGCTGAACCACACCGGCCCTTCGGTGAAGGTGAACCCGTCGCACACCAGCGACGTGTTGAGTGGTCCGCCGGGAAGGGGATTGGAGTTGAAGGGGCCAGCGGGGCAGGTGGTGCTGGGCAACGAGGCATCCGCTGTGTCGGATCCGCTGTCACCGAGGCCACTTGAATGCCCACCGATGGGCATTGGGGAATTCACGGAACCCCCGTGGGACGATGAGTGAGCGGGCGCGGCCGCTTGTTTGCTGCTGCACGCGCACAGCAGTGCCGGGACCACTAGCCTGGCGAATCGCTTCATGATCATTCTGGCGTGACGAGATGAAATTCAGAGAGCGCCTTGACCACCTTGGCGACCACCGCTTGCTGCCGCTTACCGCCCAGGGGGCGGCCGTCGGCCTCGGTGAGCAGGAATTCATCGCGTGCCCGACCGGCGATGGTCACAACATCCGACCAAGCGATGCGCACATCGAGTTCAGCCAGGCTGCGCGTGACTTCCGTTAACAGACCAAGCCGGTCGTCGCTTTCCATCACCATCAAGCTCGCGCCGTCGCGTTCGCCATCGAAGTACACACTCGTTTCGGGGCGCGCGGGCGGGCGTGAGGTAGGCGAGGACTTGCGCTCGAGCTCTTTGATGTCCGTTTGATCTTGCAGCAGCGCGACAATGGTGGAGGTGATGCCTTGCAGATCGTTTTCGCTCAATCGCACGTTGCCATCGGATTTGAGTGGGCGCACACAGAAGAAATCCACCGCTTCATTCTGGGCCGCACGACAATGGATCTTCGCGCTGACGATGCTCAGTGAATGAGCGGTGAGCGCCGTGCACAACAGCGAAAGTAAGCCCGGCCGATCGTCGGTAACTACGCACAACCAAGTGGCGTCTTTGGCCCCCGAGGGCCACTGCTCGACGTGTGCCACGTGTTGTTTGCGGCGCCACACAATGCCAGCGTGATGGCGCACTTCTTCTTCGCTGTACTGGATGCGGTACGTCTCCGGCATGCTTTGGCTGAATTCCTCCACGAAATCCGGAGGAGGGTGCCTGCGCGGTGTCATCACCGGCTGAAACGATTCAGGCGACTGGTCTCGCACAGGGCGTTTCTATACCCTCACAGATGTGTCGACAATGTTTCTGCGCAACCGCAGTCACCCTGGGGCAATCCAATCTCTACCAGGGCAACGCTGTGCCGTTGGCGTGCCAAAAGGTGCCGGTGTAGTCCAGTGTCAGCTTATCAATTTGGGCGAGCAAGCCTTTGGCGGCATCTTGCGGCTCAACTTGGCCCTTTCCGTCGATCATGTCGGTGCTGACCATTCCGGGGTGCAAGATGATCACGGCAATGCCCGCGGATTTTAGATCGACCGCCAGCGACTTGCCCGCCATGTTGAGCGCGGCCTTGCTCATACGGTAGCCGTAGGCACCGCCGGATGAGTTGTCGTCGATGGAGCCCATGCGGCTGGTGATCAACGCCACTTTTGCACCACGCTTCAAACTGGGGCGCAGCGCCTCAGTGATGCGCAATGGCGCCAACGCGTTGACTTCGAACTGTCGGCGGATGCCCGCAATGTCCAGATCCCCCAATTGATCCCCCCACACTAAAATGCCCGCGTTGTTGATCAGCAGATCGATCGAGCGGGCGCCCACGGCCTTGTGCAACGCCGCGATGCCGACGTCCGAACTCACGTCCACGCCGGGCACGACTTCAACGCCCAGCTTGTCGAGCGCCGGTGATGACTTTCGACAGGCGGCGAGCACTGCGTAGCCGCGCCGGTGCAGCGCTTCACACAGCGCCAGCCCAATCCCCCGATTAGCCCCAGTAACGACAGCAAATGGCATGCGCGATTTCCTAGTGATTGGATGCGTCTGCGGCAATGCATGACGCGTGCCGAACTATCCCACCGTTGAATACACGCTGAACCTGCGTCGGGAGTATTGCGCTGAGGCAGAAAGTTGCAGTGGATCTGGCAGGGGCTTCACCAATGAGCGGTTCCCGCCGTTTACAGGTCTGAGGCGGGCTCGCATAGTAACTCAGCGGGGTGGAGCGAAGGATAGCTAATGACCCAGAGGCCCCCAACGACGCCGCGTTGCATTGAGAAGCTTAGCAAAGCGGGTGTGCTAGCGGCCCTGCTCAGTTTGGCTCCCGTCGCCTGTTCGTCCGCCAACGCGCCCAATCAGGCGCAGGGCGGCACCACCAGTAGCGGCGGTCAGAACGCAGTGGTCGTGCCGCAGGGTGGAAGTGGCGGAACACCCAGTGGCGTTGGTGGGAGCACCACGGGTGCTTCGGCAGGCAGTGGGGGTTCGACTTCGCCCACCGCAGGCAATGGTGGCGGTGCGAATGGTGGCAGCGGGGGAACCCAAAATGGTGGCTCAGGCGGTCAGCCGTCGGGCGGCTCGGGTGGGGCTCCGAGCGGCGGAGTGAGCAGCACGGGCGGCACAGGAGGCACGCTCGATTTCGGTCCCGTTGGCACGGACGGCGACGGCGATTTCATGATCGATGGGCCTTACCACTCCGATCCTGCCAATACGCTGCAGGCTGCCCCGGTCGGTCAGATGTTCACCTTCCAGATGATGTCGGCGGACAGCACGATTTTCCCCGGGATTAACGGGCCATTCACACGCGATGTGTGGGTGTACGTGCCCTCGCAATACGTCGCGGGAACGCCGGCTCCGTTGATGGTGATGCAAGACGGCGGATGGGCCGTGTGGCTGGGAGACAACGAACCGCACATGTCGGCGCCGGGAACGCCGAATTTGCCCGGCACTGCCAATTTGCCGCGCGTGCTCGATAATCTGATCGCCGCGGGTGATCTGCCGCCCATCGTGGCTATTTTCCCGAACAACGGTGGTGGCGATGCCGAAGGCAGTGAGCGCGGTTTGGAATACGACACGGTTTCGGGAAAATACGCCGAGTGGGCGCAGACGGAGCTATTGCCGCGCGCTAGCATGGAAGCGCAAACGCAACTCAATCTCGATCTGCAGTTCACCACGGATCCGCGCGGGCGCGCGACCATGGGCGGAAGCTCAGGCGGCGCGGCTTCCTTTTCAATGGTCTGGTGGCACCCGGATTTCTTTAGCCGTGTGATCAGTTTCTCAGGAACTTTTGTGCGCCAAGCGTCGCCGGAAGATCCGATGTTCCCCCACGGATGCTGGAGTTATCACGATTTCGACCCCTACAATGAAGCGGCACCCAACGGCGTGATCATGCAGTCTGATGTGCAATCCATTCGCGTCTGGTTGGAAGTAGGGAGCAACGACATGGGCGCCGGCAGTGGCCCCGACTCGTATCGCGATTTTAGACTCGCGAACCAGCGCATGGCCGCATCTCTGAAAGCCAAAGGCTACCACTACCACTTCGACCTAGCGAACGGCGCCGGCCATGTCGATGGCGGCGTCGTCGCGCAAACCTTGCCCGAGGCCATGAAATGGCTGTGGCGCGGGTATCCGGTTCAGTAGTTTTTGGATTCAATAGTTTTTGAGAGAGCAACCATTACGGAGGGCGCTAACCGCCGTCGGCTTGGTTGCAGGAAAAGACGTTGATAGTCCCCTCAGGGCAGGGGCAGCAGCCGTAGTTTTGCGGCTCTTGCCCGCACGCCGTCACACATTGATTCGCGACAAAACATTCCGGTGGGCAATTCGCATCGCCTCCACCAGCCGAGCCCGCTGCTCCTCCGTTTGCGGAGCCTCCGTTTGCGGAGCCTCCGTTGGCTCTGCCGCCATGCCCAGAACCGCCGTTTGCAGAGCCCCCGTTTGCGGTTCCACCATTTGTCGCACCGCCACTCGGTCCGCCGCCGTTCGCTGATCCGCCGTGTGCAGTGCCACCGCTGGCCGCACCCCCATTGGTTGTGCCACCGTATGCCGCCCCGCCATTCGCAGCACCCCCGTTTGCTGTTCCGCCATTCGCCGTGCCGCCCGCACCACCGCCCGCGGAGCCACCGCTTGAGCAAGCCACACCCGCGAGCACCCAGATGCCCGCGCCAAACAGGATTACGAAAGCAGAAGATCGCATGGGGGGAGCATAGCGCGGAACGAGGGGCGCGCCTCCATTTTGCCGAAACCCTCTCCGGGGTTGATTTTCAGCCGAAACCCTCTCCGGGGTTGATTTTCGGAACAGAGATCGAAAAATGCACGCAACTGGTTCGCTGCACGAGCCGATTGGGCGCGCCCAAAATTGGTGTTGGGAAATCAACCCGGGAGAGGGCGTTTAGGGCAAAAATTGGTGTTGGGAAATCAACCCGGGAGAGGGCGTTGAGGGGGGCGACAACTAACGGCCCTGACACCCCATTGTTATCGGCTGACCCGCTTCTTCCCGCTTCCACCAATTTCCGGTTTGCGCGCGTTCGTCGGAGGTCGTGAAGTGGTAGGCATTGAAGGCGATGCGGACGGCTTGGGGGTGGGCGGGGAGCGGCTCGACGAATAGAGGCTGGACAGCCTGCGGATCGTCGCAAAGCCGATGGAGCAGGTTGACGACGTAGCCGGGCGTGCCGCGTTGGAAGGAGAGGCCGTAGAACCAGAGCAGGAAATCGACGCGGGGTTGATAGGGGGCGACGAAGGGCGGGGCGCGGTCGAGGGGGCCGGGCTTGTAGTGCATGGACAACGGCTGAAAATCGTTGCCGGTGTACACTTGGAACTCGGGCTCGATGCGGTCGCGCGTGATGGCGGCGAACAGGTGGTAGGTGTTCACTAGACGGAACGGCTCGTACGCATCTCGGACGGAATCGAAGAAATCGTCTTGCGGGGCTGCGTCGCGCCAGAAGGTCTGCAACGCACCATCGAGCGATAGCGCCAGGTAGGCGGTCGTGAAGCAACCGATTGCGGCATAGCGTAAGGCGACAGAGGGCGCAGAAGAAAGCGAGCGAAAAAGCGCGGCGGGAAGCGCACCATGCAGCGCCTGCATTCGGTGAGTCGCATGGCGCACGCGTCGCGCGGCCAGTCGAAGCAGTGCAAGTGGACGCGAGAAGAGGACCTGTTTGGCGCTGAATCGTGCGCGCAGCTGCGCTCGTACACGAATGAGGTTTCGACGGATCGCGCGATGAAGCCGCTGTGCGTCGTTCTCCGCCAACAGAAAAACACCCATGGCCAGCGCCAAATAGCTGAAGAAACCGTAATTGGCGGTCAGAATATTGATGATCTGAAACGCGCTGAACACGCACAGCGCAAGCAAACGGATTCGGCGCGACCCAAAAATCAAAAAGGGCACACCGATTTCCCACAGCAACGTCAGCCAGCTCTCCAGCTTGTGCCAAGTAGCCGGCATGTGGTGCATGAACCACGCGAGCGCGGTGGGGATGGGCGCAGTTTCGTAATAGAAACTCATGGCGCTGCCGTCTTGCCAGTCGCCGATGGGGGATTGGTATTTGGCGATGCCGGATTCGAAGTACAGCTTGAACAGCAACGCGCGGAAAAGAAAATGCGACCAGCGCTGTTCTGAGTTGCGACTCAAGAAAACCGCGAGCATGCCGCACTCAAGGAGCAGATTGTCCCACTGAAACGTGAGGAACCCCTGGCAAGCAACAGTGATGCTCAGGTACAGCGCGGTGTTGATCGCGAACAGCAGCCGGGGAAATATTCCAAACAGCGACAGCGCACTGACGCCGACGCCCCAGGCGATCAAACCGTGGATCGCGTCGTCACTGGCGCCATACAAGAGCAGCGATGGAAATCGACTGAACCCAATGTTGTGCTCGTGCAGCCGCGGAAGCAAACTGGCCACCGGGTCTAATCCACGGTGGCCAATCAGCACATCGATCTGGTTGCCCAGCGAAAGCCAAGCAACCAGAAATGTCAGCGCGAGCAGGATCTGAAAGAGTTTGGCCACCTCTGGGCCAGAGCGGGTGAGGCTCGCCCCCGCTGTGGCAACCGGGGGCGACTCTTCAGATTTGGCGCTCACTTCGGTTGAGGAACGATGCGCAAATAGGGCTTCACGGTCTTCCAGCCGCCTGGGAACAGCGCTGCCGCAGCGTCATCTTTCACAGCAGGCACGATGATGACATCTTCGCCCTGTTTCCAATTCACGGGCGTGGCCACCTTGAACTTCGCCGTCAACTGCATGGAATCGATCACGCGCAACACTTCGTCGAAATTGCGGCCGGTGCTCATGGGGTAAACAATGATCAACTTGATCTGCTTGTCAGGGCCGATCACGAACACGTTGCGCACCGTTTGGTTATCGGCTGCAGTGCGACCCTCCGACTTGCCTTCAAGCTCCGCCGGTAACATTCCCCAGGCCTTCGCGACCTTCAGCTCCGGATCGCCGATCATCGGGTAATTCGGCGCGTAGCCCTGCGTCTCTTTGATATCCGCCGCCCACTTGCCGTGTTGGTCGACCGGATCGACGCTGAGCCCAATGACTTTGACATTGCGCTTGTCGAATTCCGGCTTCATCCGAGCCACGTAACCCAGCTCCGTGGTG
>DATJEQ010000120.1:0-2488 GCA_035496495.1 Polyangiaceae bacterium | reverse complement strand
TAACGACCAACCAATTAGCCGCAGGAAGGCTCCTTTGGGGGATGGTTTGTGCTACACGTTGCACTGTGTCGCCAACCGTCCGACGGCGCACGACGAGGGCGTAAGATGACCGCTGGGCGATCGGCGTCGAGCTAGCGAATGATTGGGGGCGGCGTTGGCGGTTCGATATCTGGGATCAGGCAGGCGGACAGATCGAAGAGCATGAAGGCAACGGCCTTCTCTTGCGAGGAAAGATCACGGACTTCACAGCCGTCCGGGAACGGAGCGCCGGGCACATCCGCGCCGGTCGACGACACGTGCAGATCGGTGTACACGGCGCGGCCGCATTGCATCTCTGGAGCGGCGCCTAGCGGGGCGTTGAACGAGAGATACTCCACGGCGTTAGGACGGAGGGGATACTCATCGTTCTGAATCGTCATCCATTCCGTCGCCAACATCGGGTTCACGGCTTGGGCGTTGTCGCGCGCCTCGTCGATTTCCATTTGCCCGGGAGTAGTCGCCGCGCCGACGTTGACGAGCCACTGCGACAAGGCTTGTCCCTTTGGGAAAGAGGTGTTGATCGTGGCTACCGATGGGCTGACTCTCGGATTGTGCCGATCTTCCCAAGTTGCAATGTCGGGTACCCTGCCCGGACCCGCCGAGAACCAGCTGTGGTGCCAATGCGAGGCGAATACACGCCCACCGCGCGACGTATACGCGTACATCGCTTCACGTGACGCTCGGGGCTTTGGATCCAAGAAACCTTCGCAAGAAAGCATCACGACATCGTACTTGCCTAACGATTCAGGCGATGCCCAAAGCGCGCTGGCCGGCATCAGCTCCGCGCCGCCGTTCAGCGCGGGAGCAAAGGCGCTCGTGGCATTCATTTCGCGATCTTCGGTACCGGTGTAGAGGTGAATTCGTCCCTCGCCCGAGCCGGTGGTGAACTCTTCATCGTCGATGCCCAAGCGGCGTGGCAAACACTCCATTGAGTCGGCTCCGCCAGTGGTGATGGCGATCAGCGGAATGTCGCCCTCCCTCTTGTTGCGCGGCAGTCGCGTTTGATCGACATTGCGCAGTTTATTGTCCACGCAAGGCTCAATCGACACCCCGATCTGGCGTCGCCACTTGCCAATCTGAATGACAACTGGAATGTCATCCCCTACCGGCACATTGTCGAGCTGGAACATGCCGGCTGTGTCGGTCAGTGCCGCGGCCAGCGGCTTTTCCATCGTCAGCGCGCAGGATTCGCAGCTTGCACCAGACGTGAAGGGCCTGAGTTTGCCGTTTGGAACGTAAACCATGACGTTGTAGAGCGGAAGTTTTCCTGAGGGATCATAGACGGTACCGCTCAGCGTCGTGCTAGCGCCTGCAGCGCACCCGGATTGCGTGCAAGGCCCCGCGCTGCACGTGGCCTGCTGGCACTCCAGTCCTTGGCAGAAGTCCTCGCCATTGCCCAAACCGGGAGGAATCGACAAACCTCCGGGAACGTCGCCTGTGCCTTGCCCAGCATCACGGTTTTCATTTGTTCCACCCGTTCCGGTTGCTGGTCTGTCGAGTTCGGTTGCGCCACTGCCTCCGGTTGCCCCACCGCGGTGGGTTCCGTTGCTCCGGCCTCCTGCCGCTCCATCCACCGTTTCGCCGCCACAGGAAACCAGGGCGGTGATTAGTGCCAATAGGAGTCGCGCACCATGCACAGCAGTCATCCGTCAAACAGTCCCGTCCATCACCCAATCACCAACACATCCTGCGCACGCACCACCGCTCAGTAGGCGTGCCAACGCAGAATCACCGGCCAATAACAATTGAGCTCTTCGCAGTCGTGGCCGGGATGCCCCATGGCGGGGTCGTTGTGCGACCACGCGCGCACGCCGACACGCATCTCGGTCGCGGCTGCGCCAGCTTGCGCGAAGACCACTGCGCTGTCGCTGCCCTCTGAGCGCGGAAAGTTCTCGACGGAGTGCCGGCAGACTCCCGCTTCGCTGAGCTCGCCGAAGGCCAAGGCCCCGCCCACATACTGCCAGCGCCCCGCACTCTGAAGATAGACGCCGTACTCCAGAGTACTGTGGCTGCAGTCCCACGCCGACGTTGTCAGCTTTGGCCCATCCCACTCGGGCTCAATCACCACGGCACCAGACAGGGAGCCACGGATCCAGCCGTAGTCCGAACAGTCCCCACGTTCGCTGGCGCTGCTGGCGACGATGACCTCCCCGCTGAGCGCTGATCCATCCATTCCTTCCATGCGCTGGACCGGTTCGATCTCGCTAAGCAGCGGGGCGCATGATGCACGAAGCTCGGGAACGCTCGCGTCCGGCTGCGTCTGCTGCTCCATCAAAGCGGCCTGCTGCGCCGTCTGTGCATCAGCAGGGCCACAGCACACCAATGTGAGCGCGTAGACGCAAAGAGAGCGCATTGCACCCCACAATTGCAAGCGTCATGCCACCACCAAATTTGATGATGTCAATGTAACCGCGAGAGCTAGGGAATGGCATTACCCTGAAGGCCTTGC
>DATJEQ010000119.1:0-10037 GCA_035496495.1 Polyangiaceae bacterium | reverse complement strand
GAAGAAGACGAAGAAAGCGGCCTGGATGTCTCCGACCACGGAGAGCGCGGCTACCACATGGAGCACGTGTAACCCGCCCAGCCAAGAAACAATAAGGCCCCAGGGGGGATAATGAGGGCTCCGGGAAACCGGGGCCCTTGTGTTTTTTGTTCACTGCTTCGCCGTACCAACCACGAACTTACGATCGAAGAGCCGCACCCGCCGCATCAGCAAATCAAGCACGAACAATCCCAGTGCGAGCAAGATCAGTTTTTGCCACAGCGGCTCGCGGTGCAGAATGAATTGGCCACCCGGATCGAATAGCTGTGCGGCCGGAGCGTCTTGTTTACCGCCGCCCGCCTCGGTCAGTCGCTCCATCATTGCCAGATCTGGCTCCAGGTTTGCATATTCCTGCGAGTAAGGGTGCGAGATGTGACCGAAACTGATCGCGGCCGCCTGATTGCTGCCCTCATCGGTGTGCCGTGTGAAATCGGCGCGCAGCTTGAATGCGCCGTAGTCGCTCATCGGCAGCCACAGCTCGTAACGACCGGGCGCGGTTTGCTGTAAGGCTTCCTCTCGGCTGCTGCCGCTCTGCCCGGTGACCGCGAACCGTCCCTGTAGGTCGTTGTCGAATTGCTGATCGACGGTGAACGCGTCGATGTAGACGTGCAATCGGTCTGCGACGATTTCGCTGTTCATGTGCAATTCGCGCCGCTGCTTTTGGCGCATGTGTTCACGCACCAATTGCCCCCAGAATTGCCCAAATGAGGGCCACTTGAGCCAGTCGACCGCCCAATTACTCTTCACATCGCTCGTCCACGCCACAACTTGCCCCAAACCCACCCGCAAACGCGCCAAGATAGGCTCTCCCGTTTCACTGGCTAGGATCTGTTGAGCCGGCGGCTCCTTCATTGCCGTGGTCACGAATCCGTGTAGCAGCGGCGCCGTTGCGATCGAAATACCGCGCAGAAAATCAGCCTGGCTTGTTTGCGTCACCGGGAACCAATCGGTCAGCTGCGCCTTCTGGGAAATCATTTCCGTTTCGCGAGTGAAGATGCGCGGCAAGCTATTGGGATCGGCGACGGCGTGATAGCGGCCGCCCCCGGTGTCGGCGATCATGCGCAACAATTCGGCGTCCACTCCATCGCCCATGCCCACGGTGGTGACGGTGATGTTCTCCGCCACCATGGCAGAGACTAAGTCGCGAATCCCTTGATTCTCGGCGCGACCATCTGTGAGCAAGATAACGTGCTTCTTACGTGCCTGCACCACTGAAATGTCCTGATATGCCGCATCCAGCGCGGGAAAAATCGCGGTGCCGCCGCCGGGCTGGATTTGCGCGATTTGACTTTGAATGCGCCCGCGGTAGCGCGCCGGCTGCATCTTAACGTAGCGCGTTGCTTGTGAATCGAATGCGATCACTTCCACCAAATCATCGCCCTGTAATGTGCCCACCGTTGCCGAGCAGGCGGCCTTGGCCATATCGAGCGGCAGTCCCGTCATCGATCCGGAGCGATCGATCACCAATGACATCGCCACGCCGGGCATGTCTTTCTGGCGTTCCGGATCCATGCGCACAGGCAAAATGCGCGACAGCGAGGTGCCCATCCAGCCGCCCAATTCGAAACCTGATGTGCCTCCCGCGAAAACCAAGCCACCGCCCAAATCGCGCACGTAGCGTTCGATCAGCTCTTGCCCGGAGGGTGAAATGGCGGATGCCGGCACATCCGACAAGATGATCAGTGCGTAGTGCTCCAATTCGGCCAGCGTGGAGGGCAGCCCAGTGGGCGAACGCAGCTCAACGTCGAACTGTTGCGCCTGCAGCGCCCGCGTCAAGTAACCGGCCTGTTCTGGCTGGCTGTCAATGTAAAGCACGGCGGGGCGCCCGGGAACTTCGACTGTGACCGAGTAGCTGTTGTTCTGTGGGAAGTGATCTGCCGAAAGCTGATCCAGCTGCAGCTTGTACGTCACGTCGCCACCCAAGCGCACGACGCTGTCAAATGAGATTTCGTTACTTCCCGGTTTGAGTGAAATGGATTGCACCCCTTGCAAACCGTTCAGCAGTTCGCCTTGATACAGTCGCGCGCGCGCGCTTGCAGCAACACTCGCGTGAATCTCAGCGATTATCTTGAAGGGCGTTCCAATCTCGATTTTGTCGGGAACGCGCAGGGCCGTCACGGCCACTTCCGCGGGGGGTGCAAATCGATAGGGCGCCGTCCACAATTCCACTCCCAATTCGCGCGCGTGGCCCACCTCGCTCGTCGCGTCGCCCAAAGTCTGCAAGCCGTCGCTCAAGAGCACGATACGCCGCAGGTGATCCGCAGGGAAAATCCCCTCTGCGAGCTGAATCGCCGCTTGAATGTCTGTTTCCTTGGTTTGCTCCGGGTGTGGCGCTCCAACTTCACCCGCAGCGTGCTGCGCGCGAAACTCCGCCACAGTCGGCACGAGCGCCGAGGCGGGTTCCCCTGGCCGCAAATCAATCAGACGCGGCCTTTTCGCAAAAGCGATCAGCTTTACACCCTCGGGGTCGGGGCTCGCTTGCAGCGCTTGAGTGACTTGCGTGCGTGCAAACTCCAGCGCCTGATCCGACGCGGAATCACTGACGTCGACCAGGAACACCGCGCACACCTGTTGTGAGCGCGATTGACGCGAAAGACCAGCTACCCCCAAAGCCAAGCAAACCAAAAAACCAAGGCGCGCAAGCCCAGCAAGCACGCGCTGCTGCCAGGGCAAATCTGCCAGCGAACGAAACAGCGCCCACAACAAGATCGGCACCACCGCCAGCAGCGCCAGCAGGTGCGTATGCGACAACTGGTACGCATTCATACGCTGACCCGCCGGTGATACGAGAACCACTCCAAAACGGACAACGCGAATGCCGCTAACAGCAGATAGCCCCACAGTTGCTGCCGTCCGCCGGAAGCGAATCCATCGGGCTTTGCCAGCGACCCCTGTGCGCCGCGCAATTCCTTACCCGGCGCAATGCGTGATTCCTCTTTGCTCGAGAGATCAGCGGCGAGCTTCGAAGACCAGTGACCCCCTGCTGAAGTCGCGTTCAGTTCATAGAATCCGGCTTCTTTGCCGAGAAATGTGATCTCTCCTTGTTTGACGCTCACGGGTTGGCTGACGCCCGTTGGGCGTTTCACCGTTACCGTGTCGAAACCTGCCGGCACGGAAATGTGCCACGGCGTGCCCGTAGGATAGTTCGAGAAGTAGCGCTGCTCTTCTTGCGTGAAGAAGTCGATCGTATTGAGCAAGATCAAGGGCCAAGCTGGCCGTAGAACCATGTCACTATTGCGTGGATCGAATCCCAACGCTGCAAAGCGTTGCCCTGCTCGCGTTCCCGTCACGAAAATGGGGCCCTGTTCGCTGGAGCCGAGCACGTGATCGGTCGCTTCCAACTTGAATGCGAATCCCGTGCTGACCTGCACAGAATCGAGCGCGGTGAAACGCAGAATGGGGTGATTTCTGTCCCAGGAATCAAATCCGAAGTCGGACAGTGCCCGGCCGCGTTGGATCGCCGCATTCGCCGGAGGATTCAGGTACAGCACAGCGTTGGCGCGCAACCCCGAAGGCGGAGCCACTCCGTCCAAAATCGCGACGTCAAAGGGCTCTTTGGGTGCCGCTTGCTCGGGGCGCAGCCAACTGGTTTGCAAATACTCATCGAGCAACAAAGCGGCTTCCAGGTAGGTGTTGCCGGGGGAGAAAACCGCTACCTTCGCTCTGCGACGCGCTGGGATCAGCGCGAAGGCGCGATCGTCCGCACTCAGCCAATCTTTGGCATCCAATGCCTTGATTTGAGCTTGTAAGGTCTGATCGACGCCAGCAAGGTTTGAGTAAAAGCGCGACAGGCTCTGTTGGGGATCCAGAGAAAGTTCAGTAATTTCAATGGGATCACCATCGCCCAGCAAGGTCAGCTGAACCTTCACGGGGCGCTGCATGAAGTTGGTCAACTCGATCATCGCCTGAGCCCGTGATTTGTCCAGCGGGTAGCGGCGCACAGAAAACTCAGTGATCGCAACGTTGTCGCTCTCGCTGCCAACGGGCACGAAGCGCACCGGTAAATCAGCCGGCAGCTCTTTGCTGAGCGTTGTGAAATCCGGCAGCGCGCCATCGCTCACAATAATAACCTGAGGGTTAGATTTCCCGTTCAAGGTGTCGCGAGCGAAGAACAACGCAGACCCAAGATCCACACCGGTGTCTGTTGCCTCGGTGTGGTCGACCGCCGTGTGCAGCGATGCGAGATCGCTGGTCAAAGAGGTGAGCGGCGTGACACTTGAATCCGCACGAACGATTAGCATTCGATCGTTGGCGGATAGGCCTGAGATCAACTCGTGGGCCGCCCGGCGAGCCGCTCCCATGCGTCCGCCTTCAACATCGTGCGCCTTCATAGAAGCGCTGGCATCGATCAACAGCACCACGTTGCGCGCACTGCGCATGACCGTTGCTAAACGTGGATCGCCCAATGCGGAGATCAGCAACGCCAATAGCACCAACTGCAACAACAACGACAGCCAGCGCTTCAACTGCGAGAAGAGCGCGTTGGACTGTTTCTCACCCGCCGCGGCACTCCACAACGGTGCGAACACCACAATGGCCGGCCGCCGCCGCAGTTTGAGGATGTACAGCACCAACGTGATGCCGCCAGCAGCAGCGAACAGCTCCAGTAACGTTCCCAGCGGCAGCCCCAAGAGCGTCATCAGCGCAAGAACCCTCCCCTGCGCAACACTTTGAGCACCAGTTCGTCAAACGGCGCGTTCGCATCGGCGGCAAAATAGGGAACCTGGTTCTGCGCGCAGAAGCGCTCCACGCTCCGCAAATAATCCGCGTAGCCTTGAGCCAACCGGGACAACAATGAATCACTCACCGTCACATCGCGCCCTTCGCCGCTTTCGCAGTCCACAATGTGAACATCGCCACGCACCTGGGGGTGCGCTTCGGCTGGGTCCACCACGTGAAGCACGCAGGGCTCGAATCGATTGTAGCGCAGCACATTGATTCCAGCTTCGAATCCGGCCGGATCGTAGAGATCGCTGATCAGAATGGCGAGACCGCGCCGCTTGTGTTGCGCCACGACCGTGCGCATGGCTTCTGCTAAGTCCGTTGAGCCCTGGGAACTGCGCGCTTCGAGAAATCGCAGCACGCTAAAGATGCCTTTTTTCCCGCGCATCGTGGGTAGTCGTGCGCTCAGTTTGCTGCCCACGGCTAGTACCGTGACGCGATCGAGGTTTGCCAGGCCCACATACGCCAGAGCCGCCGCCAAACGCCGCGCTTGATCGAACTTTTTTCCGGCGGCAAACCCCATCGACCCGGAACAATCCACGATCAAGTAGATGCTCAGATCTTCTTCTTCCTCATACAGGCGCACCAGCAGCTTGCCGAAGCGCTGATAGATATTCCAATCAATGAAGCGGAAATCATCTCCCGCGACGTAATCGCGGTGATCCGCAAATTCGATGCCGCTTCCCTTCTTCTTCGAACGGCGTTCGGCGCGCATGCGCCCGGCAAAAACGCGCCGGCTGACCAGCGCTAGCATTTCCAACCTTCGCTGAAAGTCGTCGCCGAACAGTGCGCTTGAGCTAACAGCACCCTGCAGCGCTTTGCCCGAAGGACTCTTCTTTAACCACTGAAGAATATTCATGGCCTCAGTGCCGGCAGTTACGTGAAGAGCCTCGCCCCCGGCGACCCTATTGAGTTTCAGGAATGGTCGCCAAGATGTCTTCAATGACCCGATCGGTCTTGATGCCTTCTGCCTCGCCTTCGAAGTTCAGCAACACCCGATGACGCAACGCAGGCAATGCGACTGCCTTTACGTCTTCTATCGCCGGTGCGTAGCGCCCAGCGAGCAAGCAGCGGATTTTTGCTGCTAGCACCAGCGCTTGCGCCCCACGAGGGGAAGCGCCTGTGGCAACGAACCTGCGACACAAGTCCAATGACTTCTGTTCTTTCAGGCTGGGTTGTTTGGGTTGGGGTTCCTGGGGGTGCGTTGCGAGCACCAACCTTACTGCATAATCCTGCACGTGGTGTGCCAGCGGCACGGTTCTCACGAATGCCTGCATCTTCAAGATCTGCTCGCGACTCAGCACTTGCTTTGCGGCAACAAGCTCAGTGCCTGTGGTGCGCTCCAAGATGGCATGCAGGTCCTCGCGATCCGGAAACGGCACCTCCAACTTGAAGAAGAAGCGATCGAGCTGCGCTTCCGGAAGCGGATACGTGCCTTCCATCTCCAGTGGGTTCTGTGTTGCTAGCACGAAATAGGGCGGTTCTATGGTATGCGTCGTGCGCCCCACAGTGACTTGGTGCTCTTGCATCGCTTCCAAGAGCGCGCTTTGAGTCTTTGGTGTGGCACGGTTGACTTCATCCGCCAGCAGAATATTGGCAAATACCGGACCTTTTCTAAACTCGAAGCGCTTACTGCCGCCAGCCGCCTCATCGATCACCGTAGTGCCAATGATGTCGGCCGGCATCAAATCAGGGGTAAGCTGAATGCGCGAGAATGAAAGCCCCAAGGCGTCCGCTAAGGTGCGCACCAGCATCGTCTTACCCAGCCCGGGCACCCCTTCGAGCAAGGCGTGCGAGCCGGCAAGCAGGCAGGTGATGACGCCCTCAACCACCGCTTTCTGCCCAACAATCACTCGCCCCACTTCGCTTTGTAGTGCGCCGATCTGTTGACGAAAGTTGTCAACCTCTTGTTTCGCACTCTTGGTCATCTCTTCGTTGGCCACACTCATGGATTCGATCCTAACCTGCTTGTCATCCCGCCGCGATCAATCGCGCGGACGGATCAGTTGAAAATATCGTCGCACATAGGCGTCGTACCCTGCGGGGATCTGATCATGCTCTAAGGCTTCTTCTGCCACTGTCTTGTAATCGGTGTACACGCGCTTGTATCCGTTGCCCAAGAAGCCCTTTTCGGCTGCGCCGTGGACTACGGAACTTGCACTTGGGCCTTGCCCACTGTCGATCCCCGCCGCGGTCACGTCCTGAGTGTGGCCTTGCAATGCCTTGGGATCCCCGCGCAAGTTCGCGTCGGTTCCGCTGCCAGCTGTGGGAGATTCGCCCTGATTTCCAGCACTTGCCCCTGCTTTTGCCTCGCTGGTGCTCTGACTTTCACCTTGGACCGGAACCGGGATTGGGGCGCCGATTTGGCCGGCTTGCATCCCGGCTGTGCCCGCCGCGGGCCCGTGATCATCTTGCCCGCGGGCATGCCGCGAGAATTGCTGCATTAAACCTTGCCGCTGCTGGCCGCCTTTGCCTTGTTGACGCAACAGCTCACGCAGCGCTTCTAACTGCTTTTTTAGTTCTTGCTTCTCTTTGTCCGACAGCTGTTCACGGTTCATACGCGACAGCTCGTCGGCTGCGGCTTGCAACGGATCGGCACCGTGCCCCATTTCTTCAAATAATCTCTGCGCGGCCTCCGCGAGTTGGCGATCCAATTCAGTCATCGCTTGCTGACCCTGTGCAGCCTTGTGCTGCTCGCGATCCAAATGTTCGAGCTGACGCTTGTTTTCCGCTAATTGGGCCTGCTCTGCAGAGTTCTTATTGTCACCCTTCTTGTGTAACAAGCGCTTTTGCGCCTCCTCCAATTGACGCCGTTGAACGGCGAGGCGCTCTTGGCGCTGGGCGCCCTCTTGGGCGGCGGCTTGTAGGGCACGCCGGAGATCGTCCAGCTGTTTGCGATCCACCTCCCCTTTGTGCCGTAGCTTGCCCGCCAGTTCGCGCAACGCTTTCTCGGCATCCGGCAGATTCTTATTGGCAAGGGCGTTGGCCGTTTGTTTGGCCTGAGCACTGACCTGCAGAGCACGCGCGACTCCTTGAAGGGCGTCATCCAGCGCTTGCTTTTGATCCAGGTTTTCGTCCCCCAGCTGACGCCCAATATCTTGCAATCGCTCGAGCACTTGATGCTTGTCCAACTTCTGCTGCGACAAATCTTCAAGCAATTGATTGAACCGACGCGCGGCCTGTTGGGCCTCGCTGCTCGTGCTGACCTGCTGCCAGTGGTCAGCCATGTCACGCATCATCTGCAAGTCGTCAGGGTCTGGTTGGAATGCAGACTGTGCGAGCTTGGGCTCCGACGCGAGCTTGGGCAGTCCATGTTGCAACTGAAACGTTGCAAGCCAGGTCGCCATGCCAAGCAAGGCCCCGCTGTACGCGAGCTTCTTGGGCCAGCGCACGCTCACCGCCTTGCTGGGGCTCAGCTTGGCCGCAAAGGACTGAGCCTCTTCGACACACAGCTGCATCAGTGGGTCTCGTTGGCCGACAGGAACCCGAGCGAACTCCAGGGCGTTGGTCGTCAGGTCGCTCAGGTTCTGTTGACGATCGAGCGCTAGTGACCCTGTTTGCCAGGGCAGTACCCGAGTCGCTGCACGCAGCCCCATGAACACAGCGCCTAGAAACAACAGGCCCGACAGCCACCACAACCCCACTGTGACTGCTTGGCCCACCGAACCAAACTTGCTGACGCCCAAAGTGAAACACAACAGGGCTAACGCGGCCGGCAATCCACGCGCGAATGCCTCAAGCGCCCGGTTGAAGCGCAGCCGAACCGCCGCGCGGCTCGCGTGTCGCTCAAGCAACTGCAATTCGCTGTTGAGGCCCATTTTAGGCCCCCACGCTGGGTAAGGGCTTCAGTGCTAGCCGGCGCCGCAGGGGTGAGTTCAGTGTAGCCCAAGAGGTGTGGCACACCAATGAGTTCTTGACCGTGCTCCGCGGGTAGTCTGAAATGCCTAACGCTTCTTCACAGACGGCGGCGGTTCCCGAAAGGTTCATATGGCAGAAAAGAAATCCCCAGTGGTGCTGGTGGCAGACGACGAGCCCAGCATGCTCGCCTTGGTCGCTGCGTTCGTACGCTCCAAGGGCTACACGGTGATTGAGGCCTCCGATGGCGACATGGCCTGGCAGCTCGCGTGCGATCATCTGCCCGATTTGATCATCTTGGATGTGATGATGCCTGGGATGAGCGGCTGGGAAGTATGTCGCAAAGTGCGCGAGGCCGTCAGCCTCGCCCACACCGGCGTGATCATGTTGACTGGCATTGGTGAGAGCCTCAATGAAATGACCTCACCGCTGTACGGCGCCGACGCCTACGTCGACAAGCCCTTCGAATTCGGTGATCTGGAACGTAACATCGTGGAGACGCTCAAGAAGCGTCGCGGCGGTGCGTTGGGTCGCGCGGATCAGAGTTCACCGCCCACTGCAGAATCGGTGGTGCACCGCGCCACAATTCGCAGCCCTGCCTTCGACATTCCCATTTCAGAAAAGATTCCAGTGGAGGGTAAGGCCACCAAGGCATCAAAGAGCAAAGCGGCCAAACCCAAGAAGCCAGCGCCCAAGAAGCCAGCGCCCAAGAAAACCAAGCCGGTAAAGGCAGCCAAGAAGGCTCCAGCAAAGAAAGCCCCTGCCAAGAGCAAGCCGAAAGCCAAAGCCGCCAAGCGCCCGGCAAAGGCGCTCAAGAAGAAGGCCGCAAAGAAGGCCCCTGCCAAAAAGGCTGCGGCGAAGAAGAGCAAGCCGGCTCGCAAGAAGCGTTGACTATTCCGCTCCCGGGTTGAGGCTTTCACCTCTAAATTCCCTCACCGGGGTTGATAGGTTTTCGTCGATGTCGGGCGGGTCGATGTGAGGAAGTCCACGGCAACTCTGTGTGTGATCGACGCTCTCCAGCACCGAAACGAGACTCTGTTGGGAACCAATTAGCCCCGTTTTTGGGGTCACAAATACACATTCGCCTCGCGCCGCGAAGCGTTGGTCCGTGAGAATGGATTGAACACCGCTACTGCGCCGGTAACGGCACGAGCACTCCAGCGAAACGTCGCAGCCAGTACGTCCCCTCAGGGAACATCACATTACCTAGACCCCAGCTGAAGGCTTCTCTGGCTTTGGCGTAGGCGAGCTGGAAGACCTTGTTCCGCAGCTTCGCTTCAATGCGCTGCCACTTGCTCTTCGCGGCCACGCGCGGGTTGAGCTGACGACGCGGTGCTGGTGTTTCCGGGGTGTCCGTTGGCCGCTGTCGCAGAATGGCTTTGACCCCGAGCACTCGGCCCCCGCGGCGTTCCTCTCGCGCT
>DATJEQ010000118.1:0-5728 GCA_035496495.1 Polyangiaceae bacterium | reverse complement strand
GCGCTTGTCGAATTCCGGCTTCATCCGAGCCACGTAACCGAGTTCAGTGGTGCAAACGGGCGTAAAATCCTTCGGATGCGAAAACAGGACGCCCCAAGAATCTCCCAACCACTTGTGAAAGCTGATGGGCCCTTCAGTGGTGTCCGCCTCAAAATCAGGTGCAGTCTGGCCAATTCGCAATGTCATGGAGAACTCCTTTGGATGAGTCGATAAACGGGCAAGGATGATTAGTCCAGCCCCCAAAGAGCGCAAGGGGGTTGCCCCAGCCCAGGCCAGAGCGCCTGGATTTTGTCGATTGCGAAGTGCGCGTCCCTGCGATTTTTTCGATTGTTCACGGTATAGTGCTGGACATGGGGAAACTGAGGAGGCTTGCCGTCTGGTTGGGGCTCCTGGGGTGGGGGTCGAGTGGTGTCTCGTGTGACTTGGGCTTCGAGTGCGAGGGCGAGGGCGGCTTCACTTGCACGGACGGCGTGTTTCTCTCGTTAACGACGACTGACGGAACTCTGAAGGATGGGCAGTACGCGTTCAATTTCGTCGTTGACCAGACTCCGCGTCGGTGCTCATTCACGCACACCAACGGGGTCGAGAGCGAGATATCTGCCATATCTCTCCCATGCCAAGAGGGAGTGTCGATGTCCTTTGACCAGGATCTCGACTGCACTTCCTACTCGGACGGCACCTACACCGCGAACGGTCCGGTGCTAAAGGAAAAGTGTTTCCCGATCCCCACGAGTTGGACGCTGAGATCCCACTTCTCGGGGCTCCCTCAACATTTGGAGGTCACAGTGAAACGCGATGGGGTAACCCTGCTGGACGCGGTCCCCATGCTCGCCTACCACATAGAGCGTCCCGACAATCCGCACTGCGGCCCCCAATGCAACGTCGCTTCGCTGTCGTTGAATTTCGACGGGCGCTGAACTTCAACTCGGAAACGACTCAATCTGCCTGAGGCAGGGTGCCCGAGGACAGATAGAGCACCGGCATGCGCACCGCGACGCCAGCTTCGACCCGATCCAAAAACCACACTGCGTTCGCCTTCGACGACGAGGTCGGCGATTTCGACGCCGCGATTCGATCTTAGAGCTTCGGGTCTCGACCGCGCGGCGCGCCCCAGATCATCAAGATTCGGATCTCTTCCTTTTTTTCGTCGAGCTCGAAGTACAAATGGCACCTCGTCTTCTCGAGGAGCAAGCGCATGAGGTGAGGGCGGCGTTCAGTTGGATGCGGGGTTCCGACGTGCGCAATAGTTTCGAGGTTCTTCACTGCCTGACCGAGTTCCTCGGCAAATAGCCCGGCGGTGTCCGGACGATTTTTGCGCCACCACGCGTTCGCGTTCTGTGCCCGGAGATCGCCTCGCGGAGTAAACTTGACCTTCACGCAGGCGCTCGGAGTTTCGCCAAGACCTCTGCGGCGTCGATGAGCTGCCCTCCATCCGCCTCGGTGGCAGAAATCTCAAGCTCACGCAGAAACTCGACTCGCTCCTGCGGATCCATCTCGTCAGCTAAGTCATCAACGAGGACGAGCTTCCACTCCGTGCCTTCGGGCAAGTCGGTGGGCTCGTCGACCTTGATGCGACCGTTTTCAACGCGGGCCTTCAGGGCGTGCATGTCATGCATCTTATCACGTTTCCCCTGGTTTCCGCCCGTGGACGATCCGACAATCCCCTACCCAGCCCAGATCGCCTGGATTTGGGCGCGCGTAGGGGAGCTAATCTGCCTGAGGCAACGTGCCCGAGTACAGGTACAGCACGGACATGCGCACGGCGACGCCGGCTTCGACTTGATCGAGGACCACGCTGCGTTCGCCTTCCACGACGTCGTCGGCAATTTCGACGCCGCGATTCATGGGGCCGGGGTGCATCACAATAGCGTCGGGTTTGGCGAGGTTCAGGCGCACTTGATTGAGGCCGAATTCGCGGGCGTATTCGCGCAGGGTGGGCAAATAGGTGCCGCCCAAGCGTTCACGTTGGATGCGCAGCATCATCACCACATCAACGCCCTCAAGGGCGGGCTCTAACCGGTCGTAAACCTGACAGCCGAGCTCTTCGATCCCAATCGGCAGCAGCGTGCGTGGGGCCGACAGACGCACCTTGGCTCCCAGCTTCGTGAGCAAGTGAATATTCGAGCGAGCCACGCGGCTGTGCAGGATATCGCCGCAGATCGCCACCGTGAGCTTCTTGAAATCGAGTCCCTTGTGTCTCCGAATCGTGAAGGCATCCAGCAGTGCTTGAGTCGGGTGTTCGTGCGTGCCGTCACCGGCGTTGACGATCGCCGCCTCGGTGCGATTGGCGAGATATTGAGCAGCACCCGAAGAAGCGTGGCGCACCACCACCACATCCGGGTGCATGGCGTCCAGCGTCGCTACCGTGTCCTTCAAGGTTTCGCCCTTACTGGTGCTCGACCCCGATGCGCTGACGTTCACCACATCCGCGCTCAGGCGCTTGCCTGCAAGCTCGAACGAGGTGCGCGTACGCGTGGACGATTCGAAGAACAAATTGATGATGGTTTTACCGCGCAGCGCAGGCACTTTCTTTACAGGGCGCTGCCCCACTTCCAAGAAAGCCTGTGCCCCATCCAAAATCTGAAGCGCCCGATCGAGCGGCAGGGTTGCGGTGCTCAGCAGGTGGCGCTCGGCGGTCATGTTCGGTGTCAGGCGTAATGGGGAGGGATTGAAGGCGAACTCACCAGCTGCACCACGGCGCTCAAGCCCGCAGGCGTGGTGATGACGTCAATGCGCTCGTTGAAGGCGATGTTCGTCGCTTGCAGGACGCGATAATCCGGTTGAATCGGAAGCTCACCTCCGTCGCGATCGATCAGCACGGCGAACTCAATCACCCGCGGGCGTCCGTAATCCAAGATGGCGTCGAGAGCCGCGCGCGTGGTGCGGCGCGTGTGGGCCACATCGTCTACCAACAGGACGCGCTTGCCGTTGATGTCGTAAGGGATCTCGCTGGCGCCCATGCGAGGATTGGGCAATGCGGTGGCCACATCGTCGCGGTACAGCGTGATATCGACGCTGCCCGTCTTGATATGGCGTTGCTCGCTGCGCTCCAGCTGCTGCGCCAGTGCCTGCATCACCGGGATGCCCCCACGCCGTACGCCAATCAGGATCAAATCCGCCGTGCCCCCGTGGCGGCCGGCAATTTGCCGAGCCATTTGGGCGATGCCACTGGCGGTGTCAGCCGCGTCCAGAAGCGTGCGCATTGGGTCAGCCCCAATAGCACAGCCGTCACGGGTCGGGGCCGCTGAATCTCATTTTCAAAGGAAAGTGGGGATTTGGGGCGCCCAATGTGGGCTCAATGCAGGTTCAATGCAGCCAACCGTCGCCCGATCCGTTGCCGCCGTTGCCGTTAGCTCGGCCCTTGCTTTGGCCCCCTTCAATGACCTTGAAAGGTGCAGATTTTGCGCGCGCCGCACGCGCGCGCCCCTCTTGCGTCGCTTGTCGATCGAGCTGTTTGAGGCGCAATTTAAGGTACGCGCGGCGCAGCGGTGAGGGCGTGCTGCCCCCGAGCAGCCAGCCCGCGAACATTCCCCCAAATGGGGCAATTAGCCCCTCAGGCGGCCTCGCTGCGGCAATCATGTACAGCACGTTGATGCCCACCACGAACCAGATCAGGCCCGTTGAAGTCACTGGGAAGAGGAACATCAATCGCACGGTGTTGCCGCGGAAGGTGAGCGCGTACGCAATGGCTACCGCTTCCAGCACCGGAGTTGCACCGAACCAGTAATCCGGGATCAGCTTAGCGGCGAACGAAGCGGGCAATACCAGTTCGAGGAGTGCTTGCGTCGCATACGCCAAAACGCCGGATAGGAACAAGAAGCGCAGCGTTCGCGCGCTACCCCAATTCGACTCAAGCGTTGGCGCGAGGAAATACAACCCCAACACCGTGAACAAGATGTGAGAGACATTGCCGGAAGGCATGTGCAGCAGCGGCGCGGTGAACAAGCGCCACACTTGACCGTGCAGCAGACTTTGGGTGTTGCCGCAGAAGAGCAAGAAGACTTGTTCAGATGCGTTGCCCCAATTGATGGCAATGGCAAAAACCAACCAGATGGAGAAAAGCGTCGCGATGGCGATCTTCACGCCGCGGCCAATTGGCGGCAGCGCCATGCTCCCTTGGCCTTGTCCTCGCCCTTGCTCGTCGCGCCACCTGACCATGAACTATTGGTAGCGACAGGGCGCACCCGTGGCAACCCGCTGCACCGTGCAGGTCGGCCTAGGCCCAAATCCGCGACATCAGCGAACCGGTTCCAAGGGCTCGCACACCGCCGTGCGCTCAACGCCGGTGGCCGCGCGCTGGTAACAGGTGGTGTGCCAACGCGGCGCAGCGGTGGCCGGAATGATCGGCCCCGCGTCCATTGTCGCCGTTGCTTGCGCGTCGGGCTGCGCGGCGTCCGAGATGGCCCCATCTAAAGACGTGGCATCGGGTGAATTCGTTGCCGGGGCGGACGCATCGCCCAATGAACCGCCGCTCGGCGAAGCGTCGCCCAGTGATGCATCACCCAGTGAGCTGAGGCTTGCATCCATGCCAGCATCAGGCACCCTCGGACGCTCAAAGGCGTCGACGGAAAAATTGTAAAGGACGTTCTCCTTCACCGTCGTGAACAGCACCGAGTTGTTGCACAAAGCGTGCTGGGTGAAGGTTGTCGTCCCCAGTTGCGTGACGGAGTAATCGAACAGTTGGCCCGGCCCGCTGCCGCATTCCAGCTGGCCCAAAGCGTCGCTCAAATCGACGCGAATGGAAGTGCGCGTCGGTCGCGCTTGGATTTCCACGAACGGCGTGCAGCCCTTCACCACCACGCTCGCGTTGAGGAACGCCTCGGCAGGGCCATTGAGGAAGCTCAAATCCACCCCCGCGTCGCTTGCCGCATCTGCGGAAGTACTGGTGTCGTGCATCATGACGTTGCCGCACGAGGCACGCCAGCGGGGCGGCACCAACACGGGCGGTGCGCTGCCTGATTCTTGCATCAGCCGATTACCCGGCGTGAGCGCTCGCAAATCAGAGCGATCGTAGGCATCAATTTCGGCGCGGTACTTGCGACCCGGTTGAACGAAGCCGAAGCCGACGTCCACCGCGCAATCCGTGGGCGGCGAGCTGGGTAAAGCGGGCTCTGCAGCGCTGTCGTAGTCCGGCGTCACGTCGAACAGCGTTGCGACGTAGCTGCGCATTGCCCCCGGATCGGGAAGGCACGCGACGTTCTTCGCGAATTGGTCCGGGCTCACGACGATCAGCGTAGGAGGGGGTGGCTGCCCCGCACCGGCTCCGCCTGAATCGCACGCGCTGGGGCCGAGCGCGCAGAGCAGCAACACCGCGCGAAACCAGCTGGGCTTGTGAGACCGCACGCGGCCCCTGTAGCCCCAACTGACCCGGAGGACACACAAATTCAGCGTAGTCGCAGAGTTATTGAACCGTCTGCCGGAGCGAGGGCCTGCGAGCGGCGCGATCACTGCGCCGGATTGTAACTGCGCTTTTCCAGCGGTGGATCGAAGCCCACGAGGTTTTCGTCGCGCAGCACGAAGCTGGCGTGGGATCCCTCGAACTTAAAGGTGGGCTCGGGGAAGCCAGGGCTGTCGCATTGGCGGGCAAATTCGACTGCGGGGTAGGTGAGTTCGATAGCGGGCTCGCCGTTCTTGCTGAAGAAGCGCACCGGCACATCGACGGTGCCTTCGCTGCGACACGAGAACTTGCGGCCGTCGCGCATGTGGAAGGTTTCGTCGCGCAGCAGCG
>DATJEQ010000117.1:0-6485 GCA_035496495.1 Polyangiaceae bacterium | reverse complement strand
CTTATTGCAGGTGATATGAGACGTGTCCCCATCCGGGCGCGTCTCTGAGCCGCAGCAGTCAACGTCGTCCGTGCAGATTTCCCCGGTTGGGTGACAGCCACTCGGCGGCTGGCAAATCAGCACGCCGGTTGGGCCGTATGGGAAACACGCTTTGCTGCAGCATTCGCCGCCGCAAGTGGGCAGGCTGCTCATCCCGTCGTAGGTGGCGCCGCCCGAGCACACCTCGCCAGCGCTCAGGCAACTGCCCGCGCCAGAGGCGGGCACCAAGCCGCACAGACCCAAGCTTGCGCCCTGTGCCTTTTGACAAAGACCCGCACAACATTGTTGATCCGTTGAACACGTATCGCCGCTTTGCGTGCAATACGACGGGGTCGAACACAATCCGTCCAGGCAATAATTTGAACAGCAATCCGAATGGTTGTTGCACGGATTTCCAGACGTGTTGCACGCGCCGCTCAAGGGTGTGCAGGTGCCGCCCGCACCGCAGGTGCCGCCGCAGCATTCATCATCCGTGCTGCAATTCTCACCGTCAGCCGTGCACTGCTGGCTACCGCACTTGCCCCCGACACAAGCAAACGTACAGCAATCGGTTCCTGCACTGCAGACTTCGCCCGCGCCGAGACAGACGCCCGGCGTCTTGATGCACACGTGGTTCGTGGGGTCGCACGCGCCAGAACAGCATTGGCCGTTGCTGGTGCAGCTTCCTGCAACGTCATGACAAGTCGCAGGATTTACCGTGCCAACCCCGCCTCCGTCGGCACCGTTGCCGCCAGGGCCATTGCCACCGGGGTTAATGGCACCATCGGTCGTTCCCGAGTCACCCGTGCCCACTCCTGCGTTCCCCGCAGTGTTGGTGCCCCCGTGCCCTGTACCGCCGCTGCCGTTGCCGTTCCCGGCAGCGCCGCCATTGCCATTTCCACTGGCCGCCGCGCCATCCAAACTGGCGTCACCGTTCTGCCCGGGATGGTTGCTCGTGTTTGTCTTGGTGGAGCTGTTCCCTCCGCAGGCAGCGAACAACACTGCCGCTGCCGCGCCCCAAAATGCCAACCTGAAAACCTTGTGCGTCATTGTTCGCATAACAACTGCCCCTCAATGAAACGTGGGGCTGAACCCTACCACCACTCGCGCGATTCAGGTCGATTTGGGGCAAAAATGCGCGCGTGTTTGTAGGGGGGTGTAGGACCGAGTGCGGACCAATTGGAGGGCGGGCGGGCCTCCAGCGAATGGAATTGCCGATTTCGCTGATTGTGGTGATCGATCCGCTGGGCTCGGGTCACTAAGAGTCGCATCGGTGCGTCTTAACGCACCAGTGCCCCGGAACCGGAGAAATTACCGGGACTTACCGCCGCATTGAGATGTTCATCATCAGGCCGAAGCCGGACAGCACAGTGAGTACGCTGGAGCCGCCGTAGGAGAAGAGCGGCAGAGTGATGCCCACCACGGGCAGTAGGCCCAGCGCCATGCCCACGTTGAAGAAGGTGTGCCAGAAGAACAGCGCGCCGACACCGATCGCCACCGCAGCACCAAAGCGATCTTTTGCTAACGACGCGATGCGTACGGCCCAGATCACGATAAACGCGTATAAGAATAGCAGCGTGATGCTGCCGATGAAGCCCCAATCCTCGGCGAAAACGGCGAACGGAAAATCAGAGAATTGATCCGGCAAAAAACCAAATTGATTCTGCGTCCCCTCCCGAAAGCCCTCCCCCCAAATCCTCCCGTTGCCAATGGCCGTACGCGACTGCAGCGCGTGCCAGCCGCTGCCAGTTGCATCTGCTTCCGGATTGAGAAAGCTCAAGATTCGATCTTTCTGATAATCCCGAAGCACATATTGCCACGCAACAACCCCTAAGGCTGGCAGCAGCGCCAACGCAGAAATCACACTGCGCACCCGCAGCCGCGTCATGGCCAACATCGTGGAAACCGTCAGCACATAGATCATCGACGTTCCGAAATCCGGCTGAGCCAACACCAACGCCACGGGCACGGCGCAAATCCCCAGCACGGGCAGCAGATCGATGATCGTTCGCGCTTCCGTGCGCAGATCGTCGGCTTGGTAACGCGCCACCGCGAGAATGACCGGCAGCTTCATGAATTCACTGGGCTGAAAAGTGAAGCCCCCGATCTCAATCCAGCGCGATGAACCGCGAATGTCCGACGCCACGAAAAACACCGCCACCAACGTAGTGAGCCCCGCGCCGTACATCACGTACGCCAACCGCTCGAAGTGCCGATAATCGACGACGGTACACAAGATCGCCAGCAGCCCGCCGACCACCAGCCAGTAAACCTGGGTGACATAGATGTCGGCCAAGCCAGAACGTCGCGCGTCTTCCAAGTAAGGGCTGGTGGCGCTGTACAAATTGACCACACCGATGATCGCGATGGCCACCACGCACAAAAAAAGCGGCCAATCGAATTGTTCGCGCCCCTTCACCCCGAACCGCGCGACGTGCATTACAGGGGCCCTCCCTGTGCGGCGGCCTTAGCCGCGGCCTTCGCCGTCAACCGCTGACTCTTGAGCTCTTGCCAATCGCGCACCACGCGCATCGCAACCGGCACGGCGTTCTTGCCGCCGCCGCCGCCGTGCTCGATCAGCACTACAATGGCGATCTCCGGGGACTCAGCCGGAGCATACCCAGCGAACCAGGCGTGATCGCGATTAAAGTACCAGACTTTTTCTGGGTCGACGCCCTTGGGCGTCACGTGGGTCATCTGAGCGGTACCCGTTTTGCCGGCAATGCTCACGCCTTCGATGCGCTCCTTGTAGGCAGTGCCCTTCTTGTTGTCGACCACGTCGCGCAGCGCGCCGGCGATGAGCTTCAGGTGATCCGGCGCGATCGACACAATGCGCCGCACCCGCGGCGGGAAATCCTGCACCACGGTTCCGTCGCTGGTTTCAATGCTGCGCACAACCTGCGGCTGATACAGGGTGCCTCCATTGGCCAGCGCGGCGTAAGCGAGTGCCAATTGCATCACGGTAACCGTCGTCGCACCTTGACCGATTGCCGACAGCAGCGTGAAGCCACCGCGGAACCCTTCACCCTTGTAACGGCGCGCGTACCAAGCGCGGGTCGGCATGCGGCCCCTGGATTCCGGATTCGTGCCCACACCGGTTCTCACACCAAAGCCGAAATCGAGCCCCATGCTGGCCAGGCGATCGATGCTGATGCGGTCGCCCAGGGTGTAGAAGTAGGTGTTGCACGACTCCATGATGGCATCGTGCAGGTCGACGTTGCGGTGCACACCGGTGCAACGAAAATAGCGCCGCCCGTATTCGTAGCCCCCACGGCAATCCACGCGCGCCTTCGGATCGAGCAATCCGTCACTGAGACCGGCAAGAGCGCTGAACGGCTTGTAAGTTGAACCGGGGGGGTAGGCAGCGGAAATCGTTTTGTCCAACGTCGGCTTGAGCGGATCATTGAGCAACCGCCCAAAAGCTTCGCGCACCGCATCCACTCCATTGCCTCCCGAAAGCACATTGGCGTCGAAGGTTGGCTTGGAGAACGCGGCGAGCACACGCCCACTGCGCACATCGACCACCGCAACGGCGCCGGCGAGCTGACCCCGCATTGCGCGCTCGATTGACGCTTGCAACTCGATGTCCAACGTCATCGAAATATCGCGACCGGGGATCGGTTCTTCTCGATAGGGCGGCTCAAGGTATTTCGCTTTAGCCGTGGCGCGCTCGCGAGCGGCTCTTGGGCCGCGCAAGACTTTTTCCCAGCCACGCTGACCGCGCAGGTAGCTTTCCCAGCGGTGCTCGACGCCAATGGCGCCTACCCGATCTCCTGCCCGATATCCGTTATCCCCCGGACGAGCCAAATCGTCCGCATCTACCTCACGCATGTAGCCGATGAGCTGCGAAGCAATCTCCGGGTATGGGTAGTAACGCACCGGCACCGCCACCACTTCAACGCCCGGCAGCTGCGCTTCCTCCGTTTTGAGCGCCGCAACCACGTCGCGCCCAACGTCCATCTTGAGCAATGTCTGTTGCCAATCGCGCCCTTCGGAATGGCGACCACCCGATTTGGGATCGTCGTCGTCTTGCTTGCGCTTCAAGTCCGCTTCCGCACGGATCTTTCTGATCTTGCCCGCCAATTCTGCGGCTTCGTCGTCTGAAAGGTCCATCAGCCGCACGAGCTGCGGCCAGGTTTCTTTCATGTCGATCACCGCCGGCACCACGTACACGTTGTATGAGGGTCGATTGGCCGCAAGCACCTTGCCCTGCGAGTCGCGAATTACGCCGCGAGTCGTCGCCAAGGTGATGCGGCCCACCACATTGCGTAGCGCCTGCGCCTGATGCTCTTCGCCTTCCACAATTTGCAGCTGCATCAGCCGCGCAGTGAGCATCAGGAACGTGAGCACCACCAACACGAACATCCAGCGGTAGCGACGGCGAAATTCGCCCAAGTCGCCGCGCTGCATCAGCAGCCTCACGTGCCGCCCCCTTCCGGAGCGTGGGCTACGCCAATCGTGCCCTGATGCAATCGCTCGGCGATGCGAAACACCACAATCGCACAAATTCCCGTGCTGGTCGCGTGGGCTACGACGATGCGCGACATCTCAAGCGGACGCTGCGGATCTGAGCCGAACACCGCGAGCAGCGTCAGCACCAGTGCACTTTCAACCAAGCAAAACAGAAACGCGAGCGCAAAGCGTGTGAGCGGCGCTTGTGCAGTCAGTCGCACCCCCACAACCCGCGACAGCCACCAAATGGCCGGATAACAAAAGGCGAACAGCCCAATCGGCGCCGCACCAAAAAGATCCAACATGTAGCCCAGGGCCGAAGCCAGCAACGCCCCGCGCGCCATCGACAGCTCGTGCACTCCGAGAAAAATCACCAGCGGCAAGAGCAAGCTGGGCGTTGCGCCCACAATGCCCAGCGGCCCCAAGAGCAGGTACAGGTTGCTCTGCAGCAGCACCAAGAACAAGCCCAGGGCAAGGAATGCTGCGTTGCGCATGACTCTCAGCGACCCGATTGCTTGGCGCCCGCACCGGGAACGCAGTCCTTCGTATCACGGGTCAAGATCAGCACTTCATGCAGCCGAGAGAAGTCCACCGTCGGCTCGGCGTCGACCTGCTGATAGACGCCGAAATCCCGCTTGGTGACGTTGGTCACGCGCGCGACGGGAATCCCTTTGGGGAAGTGGCAGCCGAAGCCACTGGTGACCAACAAGTCCCCGTTGCTCACTTCGTCGACGCGCTGCACGTATTCAACGCGCACGGCGTAGTGTGCCGGATCTCCCACGCCGCGCACGATGCCACGCGCTCCCGTTCGCTCCACCACTACGTCGACGCCAAAGCCGCTGTCGACTGCCAGCGTGACGTCTACTTTGTCGCCCGCGACGCGGCGCACAATGCCCACCGCACCATCGCGAGCAATGACGGCCATATTTGTTGCAATTCCCGGCCCCGGATTGTCGAGCACCAGGTGGGCCACACGGAAATATTCGGTGGTGTCCTTGCCCATCACCACCGCGCTGACCGTTTCTTCACCCAGTTCATCGCGCAGGCCTAGGAGCTGCTTGAGTCGCTCGCTCTCTTCGCCCTGGTGAGCCAAATCGCGCACTTGTGCCCGCAAGCGCGAATTTTCGTACGCCAGCTTGTCGTTGTCGGCTTTGACGTCGACCAAGTACACGTACTCCCCGATCAAGCTCGACACCTGACGCGCGAACGCAGAAGCAATGTAGGCCACCGGCGCGGTCACGCGCAGAATGGCGCGATCGACTGTGTTCACCTGATCCGGTCTGCGGATCGTCGCCCGCAGCACGAAGAACGGCACCGCCAGCAGAACAATGACGAGCGCGGTGTCTCGGTAGCGTCGGAAAGGGCCCACAACCTCCCTCTCATCCGTGACGATCAGCCAATGGCGACTTCCCGCAGCAGCTCGATGTGATCCAGCGCTTTGCCGCTGCCCATCACCACCGCACTGATGGGATCGTCGCTCACCATCACGGGCAAGCCCGTTTCTTCACGCAGCAGCACGTCGATATTCTTGAGCAGCGCCCCTCCCCCAGTGAGCACTACGCCTTTATCGACGATGTCAGCGGCCAATTCGGGCGGCGTGCGCTCCAGGGCCAGCAAGCAGGCTTCAACAATCGCGTTGATCGGCTCGGCGAGCGCTTCGCGAATTTCATCCGAATTGATCACCACCGTCTTCGGAATGCCAGCCACCATGTCGCGCCCCTTCACTTCCATAGAGGCCTGCTCTTCCAGCGGGTAGGCATTGCCAATCGTCATCTTGATGCGCTCGGCCGTTTGCTCGCCAATCGCCAAATTGTATTTGCGCTTCATGTACGCCACGATGGCTTCGTCCATCTTGTCGCCGCCCACGCGCACACTCTGTGAATAGACGATACCGGCCAGTGAGATCACGGCGACTTCCGTGGTGCCGCCGCCAATATCGATCACCATGTTGCCGCTGGCATCGGTAATGGGAAGCCCGGCGCCAATCGCCGCGGCCATGGGCTCCTCAATGAGAT
>DATJEQ010000116.1:0-3231 GCA_035496495.1 Polyangiaceae bacterium | reverse complement strand
GATGGCTATTTCGCCGCCGCCGGCCGATCGGGCAACGCTCGGCGCGTACGGGACGCACGCGATTGCCGTCGATCCCAAAGGCGCATTCTGGTGGGAGTCGCTGGACGGTGGGGCCAGCTGGCGCGATCGGGGTCACCTTCCTGCAACTGTGTGCACCCCGACCAGTACCACGAGCAGCGATTGTTTGGTCAAGGTGGCCTGCTTCGAATCCGGTTGTGTATTCGGCGACTCACTGACGCGTTTGGGATGGACGAGTGCGCAGCCGGAATTGGCTTCAGCGCGCCGCACTGCTGCCGCGGAGGAGCCAACCCAAGAAAGCTTCGCCACACCGCTTGCGTGCTCGGTCGACAGCAAGGCCTGGCAGCGCTTGCCCCTGGTCGAGAAGGTGCCCACCGCGGATCAAGCGGCCCTCGGTGGTTTCGCGTGGTTCGCCATGGGTGAAAATCCTGTCGACAGCGAGGTGGTGCTGTGGCGTGCGAAAGGGAATGCTGAGACGGTGGAACGCCGCGAATTGCTGAAGCCCGCCAATGATCCGGTAAAATTCGCTTATTTTCGCTCGCTGCAAGTTGAAGGGGCGGCCGCAATTCGATTTCAGGTGCCTGCAAAGATCGGCCAAGAAATGGGCCCGCTTGAAGTGGCTTGGGAAGATTTGATCCACGGCGCTTCAGTGCATCAAGTGCTGTCTGTCGCGGGCGGCTATCAAGCCGCTGACTCGGAAGGGGAAGGCAACGTTGCACAGCGAGCCAAGCCCGCCCTGCTGAGCATCACAGAGGGTGGGTTGTATTTGCGGGCGCACGGCGAAACGAACAAGGAGCAAGAAACCTTCTTCCTCGACGGCAGAACCGCGACTTCTCTGCCGCGTGTGATCTGGCCAGCAGATTTGCAGCCCGAGCACGACGACTGGCTGCGGGTTGGGCAGCAGAATTTCCCAGTGCTCTTCTTAGGGAGCACCGCTTTGGTGCGCGCCAATCGCAGTGGGCCCAATTGGGCCTTTTCGGCGCAGAGCATCGGTTGGCTAGAGCCCGAGCGCTTCGGACTGCGGCAAGCGATGGATCTCACTTACGTGCAAGGACACCCGGCGCTGCATGTTGAGTGGTTTGATACGAGCACGCATGAAAGTTGGGCGAGTCTGATGCCGTTCAGTCAAAGCGCGCCGTTGTTCGCAGCAGCGCTGAGCGCGCCGACGCAAACAGATCTGAGTCCGGTTCCTGCGCCCTGCTCGGCCGCCGATTTGCAGAGCACGGCACGCATCGTAGCGGCGCCCCAATGGGGAACGCGCCACCCGATTCAGGTCATTGAAGGCAGCGCGCTGCACGTGCTGTTGACCCAAAATGCGGTGATCCATGGAAGCAAGGAGAAACCCTGTGTCGCCGCGTTCGATGCGATCACGACAGGACAAGATAGCGCCTCCGTGGACGGCGCCGTGCAGGCCATCGTTTCTCCGGGTGATTTGCAGCACGCTTGGCTTTTCCGTCGCATGCTCGACGCCCCGCTGGCGAGGCCCTACGTCGAGTATCGCACCATGAGTTGCCGCTTCGATGCGAGCTTGAATGTGCCGTTAACCCCGAGCGAACCGAGCAACTAGAGCTACAATCCGAACAGGGATTTTAACTTCTGCGCCGCCGCGCCGATATCTGGAGTGACCTTGAGCAGCTCGCGCATGGGATCGCCGTGTTCGCGGACGCGACTGGGGACGGTGTTGATATTCAGGTCCTGCGGGTTGAGCGCGAGGTGCACTTCTTCCCAGGAAAGCGGCGTGGAAACGGTCGCACCGCGGTAGGCGCGCACTGAATACGGCGCAACGATGGTGCGGCTGGCGCCTGTTTGCCCGGTATCAATGAGCATGCGTCCCCTGCGCTCGCTGATGCGGCGCTCCATCGTGGTCAAGTCCGGCGTGCGCACGTTCAACAGTCGTCCCAGCAGATCCGCCAAGGTGCGCGCCGCAGCGAAGGAGACGCCGGGCCCCAGGGGCACGAAGATGTGCATGCCCGCTTGCCCGGATGTCTTGACGAAACCGGGTAGCTCAATCTCATCGAGGAGATCCTTGAGTGTCAATGCCACGCGCACAACGGTGGTGAAGGGTTGTTCGCCGGGATCCAGATCCAAGGTCAAGAAATCGCAGCTGGACAAATCCTGCTCACGTGCCGCCAGTACGTGCAGCGGGATACAACCCAGATTGATCACGTGGAGCAACGCTTCAGTGCTGTCGATCAAAAAGGTGCTCACTTCACTGTCGGGGTGGTCGTCGTCTTTCAAGGGCAGGGTACGGATGAAATTCGGAGTACCCGCCGGAACGTTCCATTGATAGAAGCTCTTGCCGTTGATCCCATCCGGGTAGCGCACGAGCATCAACGGGCGATCTTCCAAGTGAGGCAACATAGCAGGAGCAATGCTCGCGTAATATTCGAGTAGGTCGCCCTTCGTGTAACCCTCTTCCGGCCAGAAGATCTTTTCCAAATTCGAAAGCTGGGTGCGCTGGGCGAGCGTTTTCAAATCTGTAAAAACGGGCACGTTCTCCAGAGGTGCTCTGGGCGCCTGTTGAGTACCGATGCCGCTGACTTCATTTTCAATGATCTCTTCACGCGGCGCCGCGCGGCAGTCCGTTGTCTCGCGATCCGCATGGAATCCCTGAAAAATGGGGTGCCGCAGATGGCCGTCGTCCGTCCATTCCAAGTAGGTAACGGAAACGACGAGTTTGGGCTGAACAAAACGGCGCTCAAAGCCATCGTTTGTTGGGATCCCGACTGCGGCGCATTCGCTCTGTTCAAGTGCGGCGAGTTTGGCAATGGCGGTGCGTAAGGTCGCATCGTCGAAGCCAGTGCCGACACGTCCACGGTAAATGAATTGTTTGCCGTCGAAAGTCGCGAGCTCCAGTGCTCCCAACTCCTTGCGGCTGCCCTGCCCATTGGTCCAACCGACAACCACGAAATCGTCTTGCTGCTGGTGTTTGATCTTGATCCAGTTGGCAGTGCGTCGTGGTCCGGGGTGATAGGCCGAGTCCACCTTTTTAGCGACGACGCCTTCGAGCCCCAGCGCTTCGCACATTTGGAACAACGCCTTGCCGTCGTCGATGTGATCGAGCAACCGTACTCGGCCTTTGCCGCGCACCAACTCGGCGAGCAGCGCCTTGCGAGTGAGCAGTGGCAACCCGCGCAGATCGCGATCTCCCAGTTGCAATAGGTCGAACACCAAGTAGGTGACGGGCACTTCCGCGGCGGCGCGTTTGACGTC
>DATJEQ010000115.1:0-7354 GCA_035496495.1 Polyangiaceae bacterium | reverse complement strand
AATTCACCGCGGCGAGCGCGCCGTGCCCCAACACGGCCATACGGATGCCGTTGGCATCCAGTACCAATTGGGAACACCAGTCGCCGCTCTGAACGCGATCGTACGTGGCGGCACAGGATGAGCTCAGCCCATAGCTGCCCGCGGGGTTACCGCCCTGCGGATCGACCGTGGGACAACCAAAATTCTCTTCCGCGCTGGAGCAACCCACCAACCCCGCGAGGATCCCAACGCCGATCAGTGCGCAACCCAAGAATGGGGCGCCGATTGCAATGATTTCGCGCGTCGAGCGTCGTGTCATCGGCGGGTAGCCTCGTTCAAATTCTTTCCCTGCACAAGATCTTTCGGGGTGCAAGCAATATGATTGCTACTGGATTGCCCTTAACCCTTGAGCTATGGTTCCAGCTCGCCTGCGGAGGAATAAATGGCAAATCGGGTGCACTTATTAGGGCGTCGTTTCGGCGCTGCTGTCTTGATCTTGACTGGAATTGGGGCTTGCTCCTCTTCAGGCGGCGGTGGGCATACGCTCATGTCGACTAACACCCCGACGCCAGCTACTGGCGGCCAAATGACTGCCGCTACCGGCGGTTCTGGCGGCACTCCCACAGCAACGGGGATGAGCGGGGCCACAACAATGACTGGCGGCGCTCCAACAGGCGGAACCGTGAGCGCCGGCGGAGAGATGGCGACGGGCGGCACCTTGGCTTTGGGAGGCACCAGCCCCGGCGGCACCAGCCCGGGCGGTAGCCCCACAGGCGGCGTCGCGAACGGTGGCGATACAAGCATGGGTGGCGCAAGTGGCGGCGCTGGTGGAATGGCTGCGGCAAACCCGGGCTTCACTGGGCCTTTTGACTGCACCTTGGTTGCGGGCCTGCTGGTGACTGGCGAGTGGTACAACGCGGGCTTCGAGAACGACGGGGTCGACGGTAACAAGTGGGAAGGAATTTTCGTCCACTACGGTTACATCGACATCTGGGCTCAGGATCCCCCTGCCGGGTTCACCTGGGAAGGCACCCTTTCTTCGCCCTGCACGACGAAGTCAGATGCACCCGATCGCCTGATCTTCACGGCCTGGAGTTGGGAACTCGCCTACATGACCGACGTGTACGTGACCCAGACGGCCGGCGCGATCCGCAAGTTTCTACAGCATTATCCATCGCTCAAGCGCATCGATCTTGAAACCATCGTGCGCTGCCCCAAGGGTGCCGATCCGGTGACCATGGTCAGCGGCATCATGTGCAACCCCAACGCGGCCATTCCGCCCATCTCGGGAACTACGGATCACAACGCGGGCCAGCAGGATTGCTATGTGAATCCAGAGGTGGATCAAGCCCTCGACCAGGTCGCGGCGATGCCCGAGTTTGCGGGCCTTGTTTACGTTGGGCCCAAGTTCTACTCGCCCGCTTGTAGAATGCCGGTCGATGGGGCGCACCTGGGCAACAACAACACCGCTGTCGCCCAGGACATCGCTAACTACTATAAAGACGGCGCTCCTTAATCGGCGCTCCCGCGTTAGCTAATCGGCGCTTCCCTGTTAGCTAATCGGCGCAGGCATCCTGGGGTGCGATTTGTGGGTCCCAGTTAACCCGCAGAAGTCGAGTTTTCTTTTCTTCCGGCCACCGAGTCGTGGTACGGCCTTGCTGTCGTTTTCGGGTAAACCGTTCGACCGACTCAGCAGGAACCGACATTGAAAAAGCAATTTCTTAGCGTCATCGGGGCAAGCGCGTGGTTGATTGCTGCTACAGCCCATGCACAGGCTCCCGCAGATGCGAATAACCAGGGGGCAGCAGATCAGAGCAGCGGACCTTCGGAGCTTGCTCCTCCCCCTGCGGAGCCGTCGAGCGAGCCCCCTGCCCAAGCGGAAATGGGAGCCAAAGTAGAGTTACCCGCCGCTGATGCTGCCGCGGATCAAAAGGCCGCTACCAAGGCTCCGTCTGCGGCCGATGCTGCGGCCGCCCCCGCGCAGCCCACGGTGTTCCAAACTCCGGAAGGTTGGCCCGTGCAGGTTCCGGCCGGAGCCAATGAACACATCTTGTTCTACGGCTTTGCCGAGCTCGACATCATGCACGATACGACCCAGAGCTACCCTAACGATGGGTCGAACAATTTCTCCATTGCTCGGCCGGGCACCGTGCCGGGTGACAATGGGCAACTGCAGTTTACAGCTCGCAATTCTCGGTTTGGAATTAAGCTGGAGACCTCTGAGTATCACGGCATGAAAGGCTTGGCCCAGGCCGAGCTTGATTTCTACGGCAACCAAGCGCCAACCGCGAGTGAAGGCTCGATTTACACCAACGCGCCCATCCGCATGCGTCACTATTTTTTGACGCTGAAGACGCCGGTGGTCGACGTGCTTGCCGGTCAGTATCACGATCTGTTTGGTTGGGGCGGCAATGGGTTCTACCCGAACACGGTTGCGTTCCTGGGCCTTCCCGGAGAGATTTATCACCGCAACCCGCAGCTGCGGCTGTCCAAGGTGTTCAAGTCCGATGCGGTGGATTTCGAAATCGCGGCTGCTGCCGTCAGGCCCGTAGGGCGCGCGGGTGAAATCCCCGACGGCGAAGCGGGCTTGCGGCTCACCGTTAACAAGTGGAAGGGCGTCAAGGCGCAGGGCTCGGGCCCGCCGGATGCCGGTCCGCTCGCGGTGGGCGTGTCAGGGGTGGGTCGTCACTTCCGCGTTAATCCGTTCTCGTCCATTGTCGGTGACTACAAGACCGCGACGGGCTGGGGTGTTGCGGGGGATCTCGTCATTCCCGTTATTCCTTGCACCAAGGAAGACATGAGCAACGCGGTGACGATCACTGGCGAAGCCACAATGGGCGCTGGCATTTCGGATTTGTATTCTGGGTTATCGGGTGGCGCACGCTACCCCGCGCTGCCCAACCCGCTGCTGCAGAATCCGGCGCCGGTTTACAACGCGAACCTCGATCCGGGCATTGTCGCGTTCGACGACAACGGTAACTTGGCTGACATTCACCCCATCAAGTGGAAAGGCTTGGTAGCCGGTGCGCAGTATCACTTGCCGATCATGATGGGCAAGCTGGTGTGGATTTCGGGCGTGTTCGCCTTGGTTCAGTCCGACAATTTGGAATCACTGACGCCTGCAGCCGCCAAAGGCACAATCTGGACGAAGGCTCAATATTTCGACGGCAACGTGTTCGTTGCGATCACGCCGGCGGTGCAGCTCGATCTGTCGTATCAAGTCTCACAGCAAACCTATGCCGATATCGATCCGGCTACGGGTGATCGCGTGAAGGCGACCAACGACCGCGCTGAATTCGCGATGCACTATTTCTTCTGATCCAAGGAGAAATCGCTGATCGCAAACACGACGGCATCGCTTGCCTCGGGATTGTGCGCGCGGTGGCGCGTGCCGGCCTCGACATGGCACGCATGACCCGCATCGATCGTGAGCGTTTCCGTCTCCAGCTCAAGCCCTAGGCAGCCCTCTAACACGAAGAAGAGGTGACTGCGCTCGCACCAATTGGGATCAGCGAAGCCAGGGGCGAAGCGCAACAGCGTCGTGCCACTCTCAGGGTGCGGTTTTTTCTGTTCCAGCGGGTGCGCGCCCTGCAGCCAAGGCATGTGCACGAAGTCAATCGGAGTGCAGGCCATTGAGAAATCGTAGACGGCTAGCGCAGCAGCCGCGTCGCGCCGAGCAAGGGCAGCGAGCGCACTGGGGATGTGGGTGCTGACTCGCCGTCGCTGTCTTCCTCCGTTGCAAGACCGCCTGCGAGTTTTGGATCGAGCAGGTGCGCAGGCAGCACATTGGACAGCGCAGCAAACAGATTGCCCGGCACCTTGGGATTTTCGAGCGACAGCTTGGCGAGCAATTCTTTCATCTGGGCGCGCTTCAAGTTCTTCTGTGAGCCACACAGGTTGCACGGGATGATTGGGAAAGCGCGTTCGACGCTGAGTGCTCGCAGATCGTCTTCCGCACAATAGAGCAGCGGACGAATCACGGTGTGGGCGCCGCCCTTGGCGCTGAGCTTCGCGGGCATGGCCGCGATTTTTCCAGCGTAGAAAATATTCAGGAGCAAAGTGATGATGGCATCGTCGCGGTGATGCCCCAGGGCGATCTTGGTCGCGCCCAGTCGGGTGGCGGCAGAATACAGAATGCCGCGGCGCAGCCGCGAACACAGCGAGCAGTAAGTCTTGCCCTCGGGGATCTTCTCGGTAACGACGGAATACGTATCTTCGGTGATAATCTTGTATTCGTATCCCTCCCGGGCAAAGTAGCTGGGCAGCACTTCAGTGGGGAACCCAGGCTGACCCTGGTCCACATTCACGGCGAGGATGGAAAATTCAAAAGGGATTCGGCTCTGCGCGGCGCGCAGCAGGTGCAGCAAGCCCAGCGAATCTTTTCCCCCGCTCACCGCCACCAAAATGCGATCGCCGGGCTCGATCAACGCATGGTCGATGCTGGCCTGGCACAGTTGCTTGATCAGCCGCTGCTGCAAGCGACTGTCTGACAGGCGACCGTGCTCTAAGCGGCCACGCTCCAAACCGGATCCTGCAAGGGCGTTCATGGGCGAATTCCGAGCTTCTTGTGTCGTTATCATGGGCGCCGCTGTGCTAGAAGGCCGGAGAATATGAGCCCCGCTCGGCTGCTTCAGCTCGCCTTCGTGGTGATCGCCTCCATCAGCGTCTATTGCTTCGTGAGCGCGGCCCGCGACGGTGAGCGTCGGCGCGCTTGCACGGCCGTGTGCGCCGTGCGCCCGGACTACGCCGGCTTCAACCGCATTGCGCCGGATTTTGAGCTGCCCACCGTCGACGGCTCAACGTTCCGCCTTTCGCAGCAACGCGGCAAAGTCGTGATCCTCAATTTTTGGACCAAGAGCTGTCGCCCGTGTTTGGAAGAAATGCCGGATCTGGCGGAATTCGCCGAAGTCATCAAAGGGCGCACGGATAAAGTCATAATGGTCGCCGTGAGCACGGATGAGACCGCCAACGACGTGCGCGACACGCTCAGCTCAATCCTCAAAGGCAAAGCGCCCGCATTCATCACCCTGGTCGACAGTGAGAACGCCGTTGTGCGCGAAAAGTACGGCACCAAGCTCTACCCGGAAACCTGGTACATCGATCCGCAAGGCGTCATCCGCGCTCGCTTCGACGGCCCGCGCGATTGGGGCAGCGCCCTATATCTGGATTTGGCCGAAGATCTGCTCAAGACCAGCACCCGCTGCCCCGCCGAAATGGAAACCGGCAAAACAATGGGCGCCACCGCCCAACTGTGTGCCGATTTGCCTTTGCTCGGCGGGTGATCGTGGGCTCGATGAGAACGGTCATCAGGGTGTGGGTGAGTGTGGTGTTGCTCGCGTGGGCTTGCTCCAGTGAGAAGACGGACAGCGTCCACGGAGGCAGTAACGCTGGCAACGCCGGCAGCGCTGGCAATGCCAGCAGTGCCTCGTTGCATCGAGGCACTATCGTGGGAGCGATCCAATGACTCCCAGTCGGCTGCTCCCTGCCGTCGCGGCGGGCATGTATCTGCTGATGGCGACGTCCCATAAAGTGAACGCCAACCTGCCGGCCAACGCGATCAATGAGGTGTCAATGCCGCTCTACGGCATCTACACCACCAGCGATCCACTGTGTCAAACCGGGTTGGTTGCGACACTGCCGATCAAGTCCCAGCCGACACTTACCAACCTCGCTGAATCCCCGACCCTCGGAACGGGGCCGCTGCCCGAGCACGGGATCGCGTGTGTGGTGATCGTGGCGCAAGATCGCTTCATGCTCGGTTGGAGCGCGGGGACCTACACGGGAACTTCACATTTCGGAACTTCAACGTTCGATGACGCCAATTGTAACGCCGGAGGTAGCGAAGGGCCGTTGATGATGTGCAATGATAGCCCGCTCGCTCCGACCTGGCCCGCACAGATCCTCGACGACCTCGCCGCCGCTGGCATCGCACCCGCCATGGATTGCTCGGGTGCAGGAGATGGCACGCTTGCCGTGCCCTTGTATCTGAGCACCGCAGCAAAATGCGTGGGAGAAGTAGTGGCCGACACCGCAATTGGCGGTGCGTGCGATTGGTCACTCAACACCAATGTTACTCCAGAGGGTTATCGATCAAACACCCTATCGCAAGCGCCTACACAGCTCGATGATCCGCTTCACGGTGCGCACATCGATGCCTTGCCCGCTGGCCTGACTCACTTCAAGTTCATCGCCGACCCAACCCCCACACTTGGTGGCAACGGCTCGAATTCCTGCGGAGGCCTAAACCCCCCGCGCTTTTCCTTCGTCCCGCTCGATAGTGACAATTGACCGCAGAGGGATCCTGCCGCTCGGAACGCCGCCTAGCTCGTGGAGGTAAGAATTCAGCCAAGGCTAGGTCTCCAACATGCTACATTTTCGAGGATGTCGGCACCCAGCTATGATGTGCAGACCCTGGCGGGTTTCTTCGGCCCGTTGGATCCGCAGTTGTACTCCGACCCGATCGTGGGCCCCACACTGCGGCACCTCAGCGAAACGGATCCAGACATCATTGCGGCGGTTTCGGATGTGGATCGCTCTCTGATCCGCTCATGCCTCAAGCGGGCGCCGCTGGAGCGGCTGGCTGTCGCAACCGGGCTGTCGCAGAGCTATACGAGGTTCAAGCGTGTCAGCGGATGAGAGCACCGGGTTTTTGCTTCAAAGTCTGACCGAGGCTGGGATCGAGTTTATCGTCGTCGGCATGACCGCCGGGGTGCTGCTGGGTGTCCCTGCAGTCACGCAAGACGTGGATATTGTGCACCGTCGCACGGCAGACAACGTTGAGCGCTTGCTGCACTGGCTGCTTTCGCACAACGCGTACCATCGACTGGATCTCGCTGGCCGCAGACTGCCGCCAACAAGAGAGGCCCTCCTCGGTACCGGCCATCTCAATCTGCAGACGGACATCGGTATGCTGGATGTCTTGTGCGAACTCAGCGCAGGGGCGGGCTACGAACAGCTCGTTGCAGATTCTGTGCTTTTGGATGACGGTTCGACCCGCATCCGGGTTCTCGACTTACCCCGACTGATCGCAGAAAAAACGCGCGTCGGGCGCCCGAAAGATCGCGCCATCTTGCCACTGTTGATCGCGACACTCGATGAGCAGAAGCGCCTCCGAGATCGCTGAAATGGATCGCGAAACTGTGATGAGAGTGCAGATTAGGGGTCGGGGGTCGTTTCGTCCGGAGAGCACATGAAGATCGCAGCCATTGTCACGCTTTTCGGACTGATCACTGTTGGGTGCAGCAGTGACGACAGCGGTGTGCCGAGTCGCTACGCTGGCGTCACCGAGTGGAAGTAGCTATCAGTTTGGGGACACACGCTGCGAATGCTCGGGGCTGGCTCCGAATGAAGACTTTATCGCTAGCGGGATGAATGT